>CANRZQ010000244.1 GCA_947644475.1 uncultured Muribaculaceae bacterium | reverse complement strand
ATATGTTTCTGAGATGATTGGTTATTTCAGGAGCGTGAGCGCGCGTGAGATGCGTGCGAATGCCTCGCGGATGTTGTCGTCGGATGTCGCGTAACTGAGCCGGATGTAGCCGGGCATTGCGAAGGCGTCGCCGCTCACTGTGGCCACATGTGCTTCTTCGAGGAGGAACATTGCGAGGTCGCCGGCGTCGGAAATGGTGCGTTCGCCGTATTTTTTACCGAAATAGGCCGACACTTCGGGGAAGAGGTAGAATGCTCCGTCGGGCACGTTAACTTTCCATCCGGGAATCTGGCTTGCGAGCGACACGACGAGGTCGCGTCGGCGCAGGAATGCGAGACGCATTTCCTCGACGCAGTCCTGCGGGCCGGTGTATGCTGCCTCGGCTGCTTTCTGGGCGATGGATGATGCTCCGGAGGTGTATTGGCCTTGGAGTTTGGTTACGGCCTTGGCGAGCCAGAGGGGCGCGGCGCAGTAGCCGATGCGCCAGCCGGTCATGGCGTATGCCTTTGACACTCCGTTGATGATTACGGTGCGGTCTTTTATTTCGGGGAATGAGGCCATGGAGGTGAAAGAGCCGGTGAAGTTGATGTGCTCGTAGATTTCGTCGGCGAGGACGATAATTTGGGGGTGGCGTGCGAGCACGTCGACGAGCCCTTGGAGTTCGTCGCGCGAATATACGGCACCAGTGGGGTTCGACGGCGAGCAGAGCAAAATCATGCGTGTGGCCGGGGTGATGGCTTCTTCGAGTTGGGCGGGAGTGATCTTGAAGTTGTTTTCGATGGATGCCGGGATGAGCACGTTGCGTCCTTCGGCGAGTTTCACCATCTCCATGTAACTTACCCATGCCGGCACGGGTATGATAACCTCGTCGCCGGGGTTGATTGCCGACAGGATCACGTTGCAAAGGGCTTGTTTGGCGCCGTTGCCCACGACAATCTGCTCGGGAGCAAATTCAATGCCGTTTTCGCGTCGCAGTTTGTCGGAAACAGCCTTACGGAGCGACATATAGCCCGGCACCGGGGTATAGAAAGAGAAGTTTTCATCAATGGCGCGTTTTGCGGCCTCCTTGATGTGTGTGGGGGTGTTGAAATCGGGCTCGCCAACCGAAAGGTTAATCATGCTGATACCTTGGGCTTTGAGTTCTGCGCTTTTCTGCGACATGGCCAGAGTGGCCGACTGTGCGAGAGATTTTACTCGGTTGCTGATATGCTCCATTGTATTTAAGTATAAACTATGAGTTATAAGTTATAATGCAGGCTCATTCACCTACGGATATTTATCACTTGTCACTGATACTTTCTCCTTTGAATCAGTGGAGGGTGTGGTATTCGATGAGGCCGGGCATTGAGTCGGGGACTACTTTGTCGATGGTGATGCCGAAGTCGGCGGCGGCTTTGGCAAGAATCTCACGGTAGGTGGTGCCGGTCTTGCCGACAAACGACACAGGCATAGCCTTGTAGTCGTAAAAAACGAGGTTGCGTTCGAAGAATTTTATGAATCCGTCGTAGACGATCTTGTAGATGTACTCGTTGTCGAGGTGGTCGGCGAGGAAGAAAGAATAGTCGGCGAGGGTGCGGTTGGCATGGGGATGGGAGTAGACGAGGTTCATGATTTCGTCGACGTTGGTGTTGAACTGCCGGAAGAACAGCGATGCTATTTCCATCGGGGCGATGCCTTTCACAATGTCGGCCACGAGGGTCTTGCCCAGGTATGAGTTTGAGCCTTCGTCGCCGAGGATGAATCCGCCGGGGCGTACGTTGCGGGTGATTTCCCGGCCGTTGTACATGCATGAGTTTGCGCCTGTGGAGAGGATGCATGCAAGGCCGCTGCGGTCGACGAGCAGGCCGCGGGCCGCGCCGAGAAGGTCGCTTTCTACGGTTGTAGGGGTCTTGAACTGCGCGATGAGGCTCGATTCTATGATTTTATTTTTCTCCGGGTTGGCGCATCCGGCTCCGTAGAAGAAGACGTGTTCCCACCGGCGGCGGAAGAACATCTCGGGGAGTTCGAGACGGATTACGTGAGAAATTTCGCGGCGGGTATGAAAATAGGGGTTCAGACCCGAAGTGAAGGCGTGTTCGACAATTTTTCCATCGTCGATGATTGCCCATTCGGTGCGGGTGCTGCTGCTGTCGGCTATTATTTTCATTCTTCTTAGTTGGGAAGTTGGGAAGTTGGGGAGAGGGGGCTTCCCGGGGGGTTATTCAATCAAAACTTTTGAGGCGCGGCCGTTGGCTACGCGGATATAGATTTGTCCGGCAATGGGGCGGTCGACACGTATGCCTTGGAGGGTGTAGTATCCGGCCGGGGCTGCTGCCGGGGCAGAGGTGATGTCGTCGATTCCCGATACATTGCCTATGGCCATGGGCTTGGATGGCGCCGACTCATATCCGCCTTTGAACACGGCGGTTACTTTGTAGTCGTAGGCTTCGGTATCTCCAAGTATCGCGTTTACCTTAAATGAGTTGGCTCCGCCTGTTGACACTGTGTCGTATTCGGGGAGGGTCTGCGGCCTGTCGCCACCGACGAGAATCTCGATGTCGTCGACAGCGAGGTTGCCCGTGCCGGTCTTGTCGTAGCGGAAAGTGATCTGTCGTGTTCCTGCGGGGATATTGTCGACAGTAAAGGTCTTGCCTTCGTCCTTAATGCTTGTCCAGTCGGAGAAGGTGAAAATCACGTCGGTAGAGTTTTTGTCGCCGGCCAGGACTGTCAGCACTGATTTTGAACTTGCCGGGATTGCATTCTGGCGCATCCAGAACGACATGCTCTGTATATCTTCATTATACAGAGGGGATTGGAGCGTCTGGCCATTCACGCTCATTTTGAGAGAAGGGCTTGAATTTCCAAAGTTTCCGGATGTGGTGTAGGCGCTTTTGCCCGACGAAGTCCAGTCGGCGGGCACAGAGAGGGCCATGCCTGAGCCGAAGTCGCAGGTGCTTGCAAAAGGCTCGTTCTCGACGTGGGTGGCCACGGTGATTTTATAGTCGATGGCGCCGTTGACGGGTTCCCAGTTGGCGGTGAAACCGGATTCGGTCACGTCGGTGGGGGGAGTTACCACGGGCGGCACAACCACGGTGGCGGAGACAATGCCGTTGTTTTCCTCGATGTCGAATATCGGGATATTGATGTTTATGTTCTGCCACGTCACAAATTTGTTGAACGAGGTGACGTTCTTCGAGCCGGGGAAAGAGTATGCTGCCAGTGCAGCCGAGGACAGGTTGTTGGCCTCGCCGGAAGCCTCGACAATGTCGACGTACTGGTGTGTTTCGGTGTTGTTTACATTGTTGCTCTCGAACACGCTTTGGTTATAGTCGATATGCCATATCAAGAGGCCGTGGCCGGGGAGATAGGCGTCCCAGCCGGTCTGCTGACGGTTTTCGAGCAGGAAAAATTCGTCGGGGCTGTCGGTGTGGACTATGGCGCCGGCATTGGTGTCGGAAATGTTGCCGAGGCTGAGCAGGCCGTTGCAGTCGAGGAGGTCGTCGAGGTCGATCCACCCCAGGGCGTTACGCTCATATATATTATATGCGGGCGGTGTGAGGCCGTCGTTGAGATAGCATCCGTAGTCCATAATCGACCATTCGCCGGGAGTGAGGGCGCCGGCGGAACTATATTGTGATGTGGTGTAGAGGTCGGGTATGCCCATTACGTGGGAAAATTCGTGGACGAATGTTCCGATGCCGTCGGGCGTATTGGATGTGTAGCCGAGTTCGTTTGATGTGGCGTATTTGTCGACCTTCACGCCGTCGGCTGTGATGTTGTAGCCGCCGTAGGACATGTGCCACTGGTGGGGCCATACGGTGTCTTCGAGTTGGTAGGGGTTGTCAGACTCGCCATATCCGGCGTAGAAGACATATACGTTGTCGACCTGGCCGTTTGAGTCCATGTCGTATTGCGAGTAGTCGATGTCGTCGTCGGCGAGGCGGACGGCCTCGGCTATCATTCCGGCCGGGTCGATGTCGTCGCCGTATATATCATTTCCGCCGTAATCCACCATATTTTTGGAGAGCGTGTAGGGGCCGTAAACGTCGAATTCAGGCTCGAAAAGGCCTCCGGAGCAGAAGTCGAACCAGTCGCGTGCCGAGCCGGTGGCGCCGTATTCGCTGAACCCTTTCTTGTTCATCATGTCGTTGTAGAATGCGTTGGGGTTCTCGATAGAGAATTTCTTGTCGGCGAATTCAACGAGGATTACG
>CANRZQ010000243.1 GCA_947644475.1 uncultured Muribaculaceae bacterium | reverse complement strand
CACGTGGTCCATTCCCTGGCCATCGCCCGCTTCCTCGGCCCCCTGGCCGACGGCACCGCGATACTCGACGTGGGCACCGGCGGAGGCTTCCCCGGCATACCCCTGGCCATCTACTATCCGCAATGCCGCTTCCACCTCGTCGACC
The DNA here is from genome assembly GCA_947644475.1 of uncultured Muribaculaceae bacterium. Classification (GTDB taxonomy): domain Bacteria; phylum Bacteroidota; class Bacteroidia; order Bacteroidales; family Muribaculaceae; genus CAG-873. The sequence goes on along the minus strand of CANRZQ010000243.1, from coordinate 4,048 downwards.
GCATCGGCAAGAAAATACGCGTCGCCACAGAAATAGCATCAGCCATAGGCCTCGAAAACGTGACATTCCGCCACGGCGACATCGGCGAATGCCACGACCGCTTCGACTACGTGGTGTCGCGCGCCGTAATGCCCCTCAACGACCTTGCCACCCTTGTGCGCAAAAACATGGCGGCCGCCCCGCGCCCCGGCAACCCCCTCCTCCCCGGCCTCATATGCCTCAAAGGAGGCGACCTCGCCCCCGAGTGCAAAGGCATACGCCGCCGCGTCGAAATCCGCCCCGTATCCCCCATCCTCCCCGACCCATTCTTCGACGACAAATCCATAGTCTACGTCGAATTCTGACACCGCGGCATATCACCCGTAAACAAATCAAAAAAAATATCCATGAAAAAACTGATCATCGCGGCAGCCATAGCCCTGCTCGCGGCACCCGTGTCCCGGGCCGAATACCGCCCCGCCGGCGACAAGATAAAAACCCGGTGGGCCGAAAAAGTCGACCCGCAGAACCCACGCCCCGAATACCCCCGTCCGCTGCTGAGGCGCGATGAGTGGAAAAACCTCAACGGACTCTGGCAATACGCCATCACCCCCGCAGGGCAGGCCATGCCCGAAAAGATGGACGGCGACATCCTCGTGCCCTTCGCCGTCGAGTCATCGCTAAGCGGAGTGGCGCGCAACGTCGGCGCCGACAACGAACTGTGGTACAGCCGCACATTCACAGTGCCCTCAGCATGGAATGGCCGCAAGGTGATGCTCAACTTCGGCGCCGTCGACTGGAAATGCGACATCTGGGTCAACGGCATAAAAGTAGGCTCGCACACCGGAGGATACACCCCGTTCTCCATCGACATCACACGCGCCCTCGCCCCCGCCGGCACCGACAACACCCTTGTGGCAAGAGTGTGGGACCCCACCGACAACGGCCCCCAGCCACGCGGCAAACAGGTGACCGACCCCAAAGGCATATGGTACACCCCCGTCACAGGCATATGGCAGACCGTATGGCTCGAGCCCGTCGGAGAGGCACATATCACCGATGTGCGCATCACCCCCGACATCGACCGCAACACCCTCAGCGTCGACGTGGCCGCCACAGCCGCCGACCCCCTCGTGAAAGTCACCGTCAGCGACGCCGAGGGAAACACCGTGGCGCAGGCAAGCGCAATCAACGGCACAGCCGCAGAGATAAAAATGCCCGGCGGCACACGCCTGTGGTCGCCCGCCGACCCATACCTTTACAGCGTAGCCGTAGAACTCTTCGACGGCGGCGCCAAAACCGACGAGGCCCGGAGTTACGCCGCAATGCGCAAATTCTCCACCGCCAAAGACCACAACGGCATCGTAAGGCTGCAACTCAACAACCGCAACATCTTCCAGTTCGGCCCGCTCGACCAAGGCTGGTGGCCCGACGGCCTATACACAGCCCACACCCACGAGGCAATGGTGTTCGACATCGACAAGACCAAAGAACTCGGCTTCAACATGATACGCAAGCACATCAAGGTTGAGCCCGCCACATGGTACGCCCACTGCGACAGCGCAGGCATAATCGTATGGCAAGACATGCCCTCGGGCGACTTCAACGGCCACCGCGGCCGCGTAGAGCCCGAATGGCAGAACCGCCGCTACTTCGACGGAGCCGAATTCACACGCACCCCGCAAAGCGAGGACACCTACCGCAAGGAATGGAAAGAAATAATCGACTGCCTCTACTCACACCCCTGCATCGCAACATGGATTCCTTTCAACGAAGGATGGGGACAGTTCAAGACCGCCGAGATAGCCCGATGGACAAAAGAATACGACCCCACGCGCCTGTGCAACCCCGCCAGCGGAGGCAACTTCTACCCCTGCGGCGACATCCTCGACCTCCACAATTACCCCGGCCCCGAGATGTACCTCTTCGACGCCGGACGCGCAAACGTGCTCGGCGAATACGGCGGCATAGGATATGTCGTGAAAAAACACATATGGTTCCCCGACAGGAACTGGGGCTACATCCAGTTCAACACCCCGCGCGAAGTTACCGACGAATACGTAAAATACGCCCGGCAGATTCTCGACCTGGTCGGTCGCGGATTCACCGGAGCAGTCTACACACAGACCACCGACGTCGAGGGCGAGGTCAACGGATTCATGACCTACGACCGCGAAGTGATGAAAACCGAAGAAAACCGTGTGGCCGAAATAAACCGTAAACTCTCGTCATGCCTCGACGACACCAAATGAGCGCCATCATGAAAAAAACAACCCTAATCCTGCCGCTTGCCGCCCTCATGGCCGCCTGCGCCGCAAACACCCCCGCCGATACCCTCTCAGGGCTAAATCCAGACAACTTCAAGGCCGAGGTCGGCGGCAAGCCCGTTGCCCTGTATGTGCTTTCAAACACCCCCGGCATCGAGGCTTGCGTCACCAACTACGGCGGACGCATCGTATCGCTAATGGTGCCCGGACACGACGGAAAAATGCTCGACGTGGTGCTCGGACACGACTCAATAGCCGACTACCTGAAAATCGACGGCAACTTCGGCGCCCTCATCGGCCGCTACGGCAACCGCATCCGCGACGGCCGCTTCACCCTCGGCGACTCAACCTACATCCTGCCCCAAAACGACTCCGGCCACTGCCTCCACGGCGGCCCCGTCGGCTTCCACCATGCCGTGTGGGACGCATCACAGCCCGACGACTCCACCCTCGTGCTGCACCTTGCGTCGCCCGACGGCGACGCCGGATTCCCCGGCAATGTCGACGTAACCGTGACCTACACCCTGCGCTCCGACACAGCCCTCGCCATCCACTACGAGGCCACCACCGACCGCCCCACAATCCTCAACCTCACCAACCACACATACTTCAACCTGTCGGGCCACCCCGAGAACGATATACTCCCTGAACTTGTTTACATAAACGCCGACGGATACACCCCCATCGACTCCACCGTGATGACAACCGGACAAATCCAGGCCGTAGAGGCAACACCATTCGACTTCCGCACGCCCAAGCCCGTAGGCCGCGACATCGGCGCCGACAACGCCCAACTCGCCAACGGACGAGGCTACGACCACAACTTCGTGCTCGCCACCGGCGGCGACATCAGCACCGTGGCAGCCACAGTGAGCGACCCCGCATCCGGAATCAAAATGGACATATACACCGACCAGCCCGGACTCCAATTCTACACCGGCAATTTCCTCAACGGCGACGTAAAAGGGAAAAAAGGCATAGCCTACCCCCGCCGGGCAGCCATGTGCCTCGAGACCCAGCACTACCCCGACTCCCCAAACAATCCACAATGGCCGGCGGTGACAGTAAACCCCGGCGAAAAATACTCCACCTCCACCATATATAAATTTTCAAACTAACGCGTGAATTTACTTCAATGATAAAAGTCAAGCAATTCGTATTCAGCGACTTTGGCGTGAACACATACGTCGTGGCCGACGAAGCCACAAAACAGTGCGCCATAATCGACCCCGCCATGTCAGACCCGGCCGAAAGCGAGCGCATCGACAAATACATCAAGGAAAGCGGCCTCACCGTCACCCAGATAATAAACACCCACCTGCACCTCGACCACTGCTTCGGCATGGCCCATGTAAAGGACCGCTACGGCACGGCAGTGAAAGCCCACGCCGACGACGCTCCCCTCGGCCGCAAGATGGCCGAGCAACTGCGCCGCTTCGGGATACGCACCTCCGGCGACCCCGCCGTCACAATCGACGCCACCCTCTCCGACGGCGACACCGTGCACATAGGCCAAAGCACCCTCCAGGTGATACACGTGCCCGGACACTCCCCCGGAAGCATCGCCCTCTACAACGCCGAGACAAAACTGCTATTCTCGGGCGACACGCTATTCCGCCAGTCGGTCGGGCGCACCGACCTCGAAGGCGGCTCCTCCGAGGCCCTTGCCCAAAGCATACGCCGCCTCTACTCTCTCCCCGGCGACACCACCGTGCTCCCCGGCCACGGTCCCGCCAACACAATCGCCCACGTAATCTCCTTCAACCCCATCGTCTGTCCTCCCCCCCCCCACGATAATGACC
>CANRZQ010000242.1 GCA_947644475.1 uncultured Muribaculaceae bacterium | reverse complement strand
GCGCAGAGGCCGAACAGGCCGAACTGGCCGAGAAAGCCGGGATTCCGGTGGCCACTACCCTGCTCGGGCTTTCCGTAATGCCTACCGCACATCCTCTCAACAAAGGGATGCTCGGGATGCACGGCAATATCGGCCCGAACTACCTGACAAACGAAGCCGACGTGATTCTTGCCATAGGCATGAGATTCGACGACCGCGTGACCGGCGACACCGATTTCTACGCCAAGAACTCAAAGATTATACATATCGACATCGACGCGTCGGAATTCAACCGCAACGTGAAAGTGGCAAAAGCCATACACGCCGATGCCCGCGATGCCCTCCGGCAGTTAATACCGCTTGTCGACAGCGCACGCCACGACGATTGGTCCGGACGTTTCGACATATGCAACACCGTGGAGGCCGAATGCGTCAGGACACGCGAACTCCACCACGAAGGCCCTTTGACCATGGGCGAGGTAATCGACGCCGTATCGCATGAAGTGAAGAACGACGCCGTGCTTGTAACCGACGTAGGACAAAACCAGATGATGGCGGCACGATATTTCTCGTTTACACGTCCGCGCAGCATCATCACATCAGGAGGCCTGGGCACAATGGGATTCGGCCTGCCTGCCGCCATAGGCGCGAAGATGGCCGAGCCAGGCCGCACAGTATGCTTCTTTGGCGGCGACGGCGGTTTTCAGATGACAATCCAGGAACTCGGCACTATCATGCAATATGGCACCGCCGTGAAAATGATTGTGCTTAACAACAATTTCCTCGGCAATGTGCGCCAATGGCAGGAACTGTTCTTCAACAGCCGTTTCTCGCAGACCCCGATGACAAACCCCGACTTCTGCGCCATAGCATCGGCTTACAGAATCAAAAGCCGCCGCGTGACCCGGCGCGAGGACCTCGCCGGCGCCGTGGCCGAGATGATAGCCTTCGACGGGCCGTTCCTTCTCGACGTGCTTGTCGACGAAACCGACAAGGTGTTCCCCATGATTCCCGCAGGGGGCCATCTCGAGAATATAATGCTCGACAAAGACACCCATTTCGTATATCCAGAAAACCGACAAAACGAACGGCAATGACACCAGCACCCCATCAGCAACTTTTCACAATCACTGTATACTCCGAACACTGTGTCGGCCTGCTCAACCAGGTGTCGATTATATTCACGCGCCGATGCCTCAATATTGAGGATGTGTCGGCCTCGCGCACCACACTCGAAGGCGTGCACCGTCTTACAATAACCGTATGGTCCGACCGCGAGACCATGGAAAAGGTTGTCGCGCAGATCGAGAAACGCATCGATGTGCTGCGAGCCTTCCTCTATACCGACGACGACATCATATACCAGGAAATTGCCCTCTACAAAGTCGACACCCGCAAACTAATCGACGAGCAATATCTTGAAAATATAATCCGCCACCATGGCGCTCGCGTGCTCGACATAACCCCCGACTTCACCGTAATCGAGAAATCAGGCCAGCCTTGGGAGACGGAAGCCCTCCTCGACCAGTTGCGCCCATATGGCGTGCGCCAGTTTGTGCGCTCGGGCCGCGTGTGTGTCACAAAATCTTCTGTCGAGGTGCTCGACCTCTATCTCGACGAGCAGCAAATACGCCGTCTTAATATAGAAAGAACAGAAAATAAATAAAAGCCATGGAGACCACCAACGACGAACTGTCAAAGACATATTTCCTTACGGCCGGCGAATGCGACGCCCAGGGCCGTATGCCCATCTGGCTTATTGCCGAGCGGGCAATCGAGACAGCGATCGAACACGCCAACTCGCTCTCGATAGGCTACACCGACCTTCTTAAATTTGGAATCGGATGGGTGCTCACCCGCCTTTCAATTGAGATGAAACGCTATCCCGGAATCAACGACACATACACTGTTACAACCTGGATTGAAGGCTATAACCGGCGTTTCTCCGACCGTTGCTATGTAATCACCGACGCCAACGGCGAAGAAATCGGACATATCCGCTCGATGTGGATGGCTATAAACTTCGCCACGCGCGAGGGAGCCGACCTCGGGGAGATTGAAAAAGACTGTTTCCCCATATCGGCCCGGGTGTGCCCGGTGTCGCGTCCGGGCAAAGTGCCGCCTATGACAGAAGACGACAATCACAGGCAGTATATTTTTCGCTTCTGCGACCTCGACTTCAACCGTCATGTCAACACAATACAATACATCAAATTAATACTTAACGGATGGTCGCTCGACCATTATGACGCAAACGAAATCGACCGCTTCGACGTAACATTCCATCACGAATGTCTATTCGGCCAAAAGGTGGATATTGCCGTGCGCAACATCGACGACATATCGCATTGCTCTATAATTCTGCCCGACGCAAGCCACACGGCCGTGTCATCCACTGTCCGCTGGCGTCCGCGCCGGTAGCAAATCATACCCAAATTGCAGGTACGCACCGGACGTGCGTCCGCCCCAAAAAAAGAATAAACTATTAAAATATAACATATGGCAAGACTAAATTTCGGCGGCGTTGAAGAAACCGTCGTGACACGCGAGGAATTTGCTCTCGACAAAGCCCGCGAAGTGCTTAAAAACGAAACTATCGCAGTTATCGGCTACGGCGTGCAAGGCCCCGGCCAAGGACTCAACTTGCGCGACAACGGATTCAACGTTATCGTAGGGCAACGCCAGGGCAAGACCTTCGAAAAAGCCGTCGACGACGGATGGGTGCCCGGCGAGACACTTTTCTCCATTGAGGAAGCCTGCAAGCGCGGCACGATAATAATGTGCCTTCTCTCCGACGCTGCCGTAATGAGCCAGTGGCCTGTGATAAAGCCACATCTCACCGAAGGCAAGGCCCTCTACTTCTCCCATGGGTTTGCCATCACCTGGGCCGACCGCACGGGCGTGGTGCCCCCCGAGAATATCGACGTGATTATGGTGGCGCCCAAAGGCTCAGGAGCGTCGGTACGCTCGCTTTTCCTCGAAGGCCGCGGCATAAACTCATCGTTTGCCGTATATCAGGACTACACCAGACGTGCGCTCGACCGCACTCTCGCTCTCGGAATTGGCATTGGCTCCGGCTATCTTTTCGAAACAACCTTCAAGCGTGAGGCTGTGTCCGACCTCACAGGCGAGCGCGGTTCCCTCATGGGCGCCATCCAGGGGCTTTTCCTTGCCCAGTACGAAGTGCTCCGCGAACATGGACACACCCCTTCCGAGGCTTTTAATGAAACCGTAGAGGAACTTTCGCAGTCGCTCATGCCCCTGATTGCCGCAAAAGGCATGGACTGGATGTATGCCAATTGCTCCACAACCGCACAACGCGGCGCCCTCGACTGGATGATGCCGTTCCACGATGCTATCAAGCCTGTCGTAGAACGCCTCTACCAATCGGTTGAAAGCGGCCACGAGGCACAGATCTCAATCGACTCAAACTCTGCCGTCGACTACCGCGACCGCCTGAACGAGGAACTTCGCCAAATGCGCGAGAGCGAGATTTGGCGCACAGGCGAGACCGTGCGCACACTCCGACCTGAAAACGCAAAATGATAGCCACCGCACCCCATGTCATCACCCCGGGTGAATATTCCACCCGGCTGATGACCGAGTGGGCCGCGCGCTATTGGTGGGCCATCGCAGTGCCGATTGTGCCCTGTCTGATTGCCGGATATTTCGACCTGCGGTTTCTTATCGTTGCCGCGGCATGGGTGTTTATCTTGATGCCCGGCATACTCGCCTTTGTCTATTTTCATTATGCCCTGTCGCCCGAAGCGGCAAGGATGACGTTGCCCCACGTTGTGACATTCGCCGACAACGGCATCACCGTAACATGGCCCGACACAGACTATCCACCTGTTCAAATTCCGAAAGCACATGTCCGCTCGGTGGAAGACACCGGCTCAACGCTTGTTGTGGCTGCCCCGGATGCTTTCCGCCCTCTCATAATCCCATTGAAGGCATTTCGCTCTCCCGACGATGCCAGGAACACAATCCTCCGGATTGTAGAAAAATAAATGAGGATGTGTCATAAAGGCTGTTTATGCCGAAATTGCAGGGATGCATGGTTCAAATAAGGGCGTATCACAGAATCGCGTAGCGATTCAAGAAAATAGCCGTGGGTGAGGGAGTGGCGAAGCCACGACCGTAACCCACGGAAAAAGGTTGTCGGCAACCGTGGTTTTGGAGCGGAGGCCGGCCGGAGCGTTCGGATATGCCAACCGTTATGT
>CANRZQ010000241.1 GCA_947644475.1 uncultured Muribaculaceae bacterium | reverse complement strand
TGGGGCCGAATATTTGCAAAGATTAAAACAAAAATTGTGAAATAATCTGCAAAGTGCTGTATATCAATATAATATGCTGTTACAACAATGTTACAGCCGTTGTAACAATTCAAAAATAGTGACAGAAATGTGACAAATTGTGACATAAAATGCATATAAATTTTGTCAGTCGAGATATTATTCCTACTTTTGCGGCCGATTCAAATAATCTAACTAACATTATTTATTTATGAAAAAGATTCTTGCATTCGCAGCAATGGCTGTGATGGCTCTCGGAGCCTTCGCGCAGGACATGTATGTAGGAGGTCAGGTTGGCTTCTGGCGTAATTCCGGCGACAATGAGACATCTTTCCAGATTCTTCCCGAAATTGGTTTCAACCTCTCGGAGAAACTTGCAATCGGCACAACCATCGGTTACGATTACAACTACGACGACGGCCGCAAACTCAATCTCGTGGTGTTCAACCCCTACGCACGCTACACATTCTTCAAAAACGGCAATGTGAGCCTCTTCTGCGACGGTGGCGTCGATCTCGGCTTCGGCAAGGCAAAGTATGAAGGCGAGTCTTCGGACACAGCCGTAACATACGGCATCGGCATCAAGCCCGGTATCTCTTACAGCATTTCCGACAAATTCAGCCTCGTGGCTCATGTAGGCTTCCTCGGCTATCGTGGCGGCAACGATGCCTCCGGCTATCCCGACCAGGGCGGCATCATGCTCAAAGGCAACGACCTCTCGTTCGGCTTCTACTACAATTTCTAATTGTAAGACCCATATAAAAATCGGGGCTGCCATTGTGGCGGCCCCGATTTTTTTATGGGTGGATTGTGATTATATTTTCGCAAGCCGGAGGCTCGCGTTGCTGACGGTTGCTATTCGTCGACGTGGCATTTTGCGGGTTCGGACAGGCGGCGCAGGCTTATGACGGGCATTGCGCCTGAGGCGTTGAGGCGCACGGTGGAGTCGCTAACCGTTTCAACTGTGGCGATGGAGGGGAGCACGTTTGACAAGGCATATTCGATATCCATGTTCGGGCATGCCATCCGGGTCTTCATCATGTTGTCGAAGCGGATGGAGTCGCCGTTGATGATGTACATGCCGCCCATTGTGTTGCAGCCGGTGGAGATGCTTACTGTGCTGTCGCATGAGAAGGTCATGTATGCCTCGTCGGCAAGGCCGAGGCTGTCGGGAATCACTGATGTGGAGTCGTCGACTGCGATGCTCTCGATAGCCCATTTGCCGCTGAGGCATATGTTGGCAGTGGAGTCGGACAGTGTGTCGGCTGATTTGCTGTCAGTGGCGGAGCCGGCGCAAGATGCGAGCAGCAGGCCGGCGAAAAGGGGGATTAATGCAGTTTTTTTCATTTTTTAGGGGGATAATCAACAGTGTAGTGAAGGCCGCGCGATTCTTTGCGTTCCTTGGCCTGGCGCATGATCAGGTAGCCTACGTTAATGATGTTGCGGAGTTCGCATATCTCGCGTGACGCTTTCGAGCATTTGAAGAGGCGTTCGGTTTCCTCGTATAGTATGTCGAGGCGGTTCCAGGCGCGGTTGAGGCGGAGGTTGGAGCGGACGATGCCCACGTAGGTGCCCATGATTTGGTTTACCTCGCGGAGCGACTGGGTGATGAGCACCATTTCCTCGGGGTGGGATGTGCCTTCGGAGTTCCACGCCGGGATGTCGGTGCGGAGATTGACGTGTTTGATGGCCTCGCGCGAATGGCGTGCGGCGGCGTCGGCATAGACCACGGCCTCGATAAGGGAGTTGGATGCAAGGCGGTTGCCTCCGTGGAGGCCGGTGCACGAACATTCGCCTATGGCATAGAGGTGCTTAATCGACGACTCGCCGTTGGTGTCGACCTTGATGCCTCCGCAGAGATAGTGGGCGGCGGGGGCAACGGGGATGTAGTCTTTGGTTATGTCGATGCCGAGCGAGAGGCATTTCTGGTAGATGTTGGGGAAATGGCGTTTTGTCTCCTCGGGGTCCTTGTGGGTCACGTCGAGGTAGACATGGTCGTCGCCATAGAGTTTCATTTCGGAGTCGATGGCGCGGGCCACGATGTCGCGCGGGGCGAGCGAGAGGCGCGGGTCGTATTTGTGCATGAATTCCTCGCCGCGGAGGTTGCGGAGCACGGCTCCGTAGCCGCGCATGGCCTCGGTGATGAGGAACGAGGGGCGGTCGCCGGGGTGGAAGAGGGCGGTGGGGTGGAACTGGATGAATTCCATGTCCTGTACCGTGCCTTTGGCGCGATATACCATGGCTATGCCGTCGCCCGTGGCCACGAGGGGGTTGGTGGTGGTGAGGTAGACGGCGCCGCAGCCGCCGGTGGCCATTACGGTGACGCGCGACAGGAATGTGTCGACTTCGCCGGTGGTGCAGTCGAGCACATATGCCCCGTAGCAGTCGATGTCCTTGGTGCGCCGGGTCACGATGCGGCCGAGATGATGCTGGGTTATGATTTCGATTGCGAAATGGTTTTCGAATACGTCGATGTCGGGATTGGCCCGCACCTGCTCGATGAGGCTTTGCTGTATTTCGAAGCCGGTGTTGTCGGCATGGTGGAGGATGCGGAATTCGGAGTGGCCTCCCTCGCGGTGGAGGTCGAACGTGCCGTCGTCTTTTTTGTCGAAGTCGACGCCGTTGTCGATGAGGAAGTTGATTCCGTCGGGAGCGCCGGTTACGACCTTGCGTACGGCGTCAGGGTCGGAGAGCTGGTCGCCGGCAATCATCGTGTCGTTGATGTGTTTGTCGAAGTCGTCCACTTCCCTGTTGGTGACCGAGGCTACGCCGCCCTGCGCCAGGGCTGTGTTGGCTTCATCAAGAGTGGTTTTGCATATGAGCGCCACCCGGCCGGAGCCGGCCACTTTGAGGGCGAAACTCATGCCGGCTATACCTGAGCCGACAACAAGATAGTCATATTCGCGTACCATGGTAAAAATATTTGGCGCAAAATTAATGAAAAAATTCATTGATTGCGCCAAAATATGGGATTATTTTTCTTGTGGATTCAGGATGGGTCAGTTGCGGCGGACTTTTACGGCAGAGCCGTCGGAGCGACGCTCGATATAGATGCCCGAGCGGGCGTCGAGGTCTACTTTCACGCCTTGGAGATTGTAAAGTTCAATCACTGTGGCATCGGGGTCGGCGGTCTCGATGTCGCCGATGCCGGAATTGTCGTCGCGGTCGATTTTTATGTTGCGGATGCCGAGGCCTGCGCGGTCGGGGTCGGAGCAAGCGTGGAAGCCGATGTAGTACTGCCCGTCGGCCGCGGGCGAGAATGTAAGTTTCTCATCTACGGGGTCGTATATGGCATATTCCTTGGCGGCGAGGATGGTGCCGGTCATGGCCTCGGGCTTGGGGGCGGTGCCGAAGTACACGGCGAGACGCTCGCCGTAGGAATCGGACATGGTCGATACCTGGAATTCAACGGTGTATGAGGTGCCGGCCTCGAAGGCGATAGCCGGGAGAATCATCCAGTCGTCGGCTTGCTTGGTAGATGAGTAGGGGTAGACAGCGGCGGCACATTCGAGGTCGAGGGCCTCGATATACCATGCGTATTCGCGGTACCATTCGTTGCGGTCGCCGTTCACGTCGATTATGGTGAGCTGGTCGAAAGAGTTGTCATCCTCGAAATCGAGCGTGTATGGCAGGGAGACCGAGCCGAGGTTGTATGTGTCGGTGGTGAACGACGACACGGGCTTGCCGCGGTACGACATGTCGATGCGGTAGGAGTAGCCGGTCATAGATGCGGGCATGTCCACGGGGTCGGTGATGTCGGTCTCGTTGCCGGAATGTACCTTTACATTGTCGGGCAGGCGTGTCACATCGTAAGAGAGAAGGCTCGGGTCTATGTAGCCGCCGTGCTCGGTGTCGGCGGGGTGTGCCCATGTGATGCGGAACATGCCGTCGGCGTAAGAAAGCGATGCCGATGCAATCTTCACGGGGGTGTCGTGGCCTACCCACATGGCAAGTTTTGTCTTGGGCGCGCGGCCTGCGGCATTGGTGAGTTCGAGCACAAATTCATATTCGCCGTCCTCGTCGACTTTTCCGTTGGCGTTTACGTCAGAGCCGGCAGCCGCGGTGCCTTTGGCGAAAAGCGAGCCGTTGGCGCGGATGAGGTAGTCGATGTCGCCGGTGAGGGGCGAGCCGCCGAAAGTTTTGTCGGGCATGGTGAACGAGAGGGTGCCGTTGAGTGCGCCGGGAG
>CANRZQ010000240.1 GCA_947644475.1 uncultured Muribaculaceae bacterium | reverse complement strand
CGAATGAAGATGCCGGTGGCAGGCGGGGCGGGATTCTCGGCGGGGGCTTGTGCGGCAGGGGCAGAGACGGTGTCGCAGGCAGTGCGCCCGAACCATTCACGGGCTTTTTCTGCGGCACGCAGGAATTTGTCATAGCGCACCGGTTTGAGAAGAAAGTCGATGGCCGCTACATCGTAACTGTCGAAGGCATATTCCTTGAAAGCGGTGGTGAATATTATCCTTGTCTGTTGCGGAATCACGTGCGACAGTTCCATGCCGTCCATGTCCGGCATCTGGATGTCGAGAAACACCAGGTCGACCGGAAATTTGCGAAGATGCGTCATGGCCTCCACCGAATCGGTAAACAAAGAGTCGAGTTCAAGAAACGGTGTGCGTGCTATGAAATTTTCAATCAGTTTGAGAGCCAGAGGCTCATCGTCGACTATTGAGCATCGGATATTTCGCATAATGATATGGTGATTCTTACGTGATATACATCGTTGTCGAGCGTCTGCTCCCAGCTGTATCTCCCCGGATAAAGCAGGTCGAGACGCCGCCGCATGTTGCGCAGCCCGATTCCGTTGCCGCTGTGGCTGTCCTTTATCTTGGGGAAATTGCTGTTGTCGCACACAAACGTGAGGTTGCCGTCGCTTTCCGTGAGGCTGAGCCTTATGAAAGACTCATTGCTGTTGCTGAGTCCATGCTTGTAGGCGTTCTCAATGAAGCATACCAGCAGCAGAGGCGCAATAGGCATGCCCGGCGAGGATATGCCGAACGATGTTTCCACCTTGGTCTTGCCCGAGCAGCGGAGATTCATGAGTTCTATGTAGTTTTGCATGAATTCCACTTCTTTTGCCAGGGGCACCGACGGTTTGTTGCTGTCGTAGATGGCATATCGCAGCAAGTCGCTTAGGATGGCGATGGAGTCCTGGGCACGGTCGATGTCGATGGCTGCAAGGCTGCTTATATTGTTGAGGGTGTTGAAAAGGAAATGCGGGTTCAGTTGATTTTTCAGCCATACGAGTTCGGCCTCGGAGTGGCGTTGGCGTTCCTCGGCAAGTTGCCGGTGGAGGATTTTCCCCCGTTTGGAGTTCAGTATGCCCCATGCCAGGCATATTGTGCCGATATAGAAAAGGATGTAGGTGAAAATTAAAGTGCCGATGCCTACCCATGCATACTTCGGGATGCTTTCGGAAGAGCCGCAAAGCAGAAAATCGAAGAAGAAATTATATTCCATAAGCGGCAGCATGGCAAGGTTCGAAATGTAGAACCAAGCCTTGTGGCCTTTGTAAAATAATTTCGGGAGCAGGAGATAGTAGTTGAGGAAGAATAGTATGAAGCAAGGCACAAGCACCGGCGCGATGAAGGATATGATTGTGAGCGCGTCTTTGGGGTCCAGCGTTATCAGGTACATTATGGCCGGGGTGAGCAGAAGCAGGGTGGCGCATACCGCCACCTGCACTGCCAGTTCCTTGAAGTTGAATTTTACATTCATATGCAAAGATAATATTTTTTCTTCGTATTACATTCCTGCCGGAATATTATTTGTGCCATTGCCTTGGGGTGATGCTATTTGCTCCATTCCGGATTTCTGTTCTAAGAAGTCGTTGTCCGACCGGCGTACGGTGCGGGTCTTTATGTTGCCGGCATTGCCGAAGGTGTAGGATACGCCGATGCTGAATCCGGCCATGGGCACGCTCATGCGGGTGTGGTTGCTGAAATCGCGGTTGGCGGAGAAACTCTCGATTTCCATCCGTCCTTTTTTCGACAGGCCGGTAGTGGCAGATACTGTGATGTTAAGGTTATTGTCGAGGAACGACCTCGAGAGGTTGAGGGAAAGCATCTGAAATCCGCTGCTCCATCCTTGGAGAGTATGGCTCTTTGTGGAGGCCATAAGAAATGCTCCGAGTTTTATCTCGGCGGGCAGGGTCTGCTGCACGCCCAGCATTGCGCTTGCCTGCCATCCGCTGTTGTGGAGTTTCAGCCGGCTGCTGCGTATGTCGGTGTAGTTTACGTCGCCGTTGAGAAAGAGGCGGGTGTTGGTGCGGGGCATCCAGTTGATATATGCGTTGAGGCCTGTGCGGTTGCGTCTTACGATGTTGCCGTAGGTGGTGTTGAGCATGTTGCCGTCCATAAAACTGTATTGTTCTATTCCGTTGCCGGTGTAGTTGTCGGATAGGGTGAGATTGATTAAAAGTTTAGATGTGAACATGTTGTAGGCAAGGCCGACATATTGGCTTTTTTCAACATCGAGATCAGGATTGCCGTAGGAAAGAGCGGTGGGGTTGGAGCGGTCGACATAAGGATTGAGATATGATATGCCGGGGCGCGATATGCGCATGTTGTAGTTAATGCCGATGTTGCTTGAAGGCGACAGTGTGTACGACAGGCTTGCCGAGGGCACGAGGATGCCGTATGAATTGCTGAAATCGGAGCCATTGCCGGCGTGGTATCTTACGTCTTGCCATGTGTGTTCGTACCGAAGGCCGCCTTTTGCGCCGAGGCTGTTTTTTGAGAATGAGTATTCGCCGTAGATTGCGGCAATAGTGTTCTTGTTGTCGTATTTCGGGCTGTTGTCAAGATCGGGAGAGCCGTTGAGGAGGTATGTGGCGTCGGAATTTGCGTTGCGGAAAGAAAGTTTGGTGCCGGCCGATATGCCGGAGGATGCGTTGATGCGGGATGTGAAGTCGGCTTGCAGGATATGCAGGGTGGTGTGCTCCCGATTGTCGGCGCTGCGGTCGGTAAGGTCTATGAATGATTGCGTGGCGCTGTCGAAATCCGATGAGGTGAAATTTTTGTTTTTATCGTGCTGTATCTGGTACGAGGCCGAAATCTGATTCTTGCGGTTGCGCCCGAAGTCACGGCTGAAATCGACGCTTCCGTTTATGCTCAGCCGATTGATGCGATTCTGTGAATTATTGTTGTAGGAGAAGTTCATGTCCGGGCTCGAGATTTCCGTGAACATGCTTCCCGGCGATTTTATCCGGAAATTGTTGATGGCAAATGTTGCCCCCAGTGTTGTGAGAGAGTCGAGGTCGTAGCCGATTGAGAGGTTGCCCATTGCAAACGGCATCCTTATGTTGTTTTTTGAAATGCTTGTCACATTTTCGTTTTGGCCGGTTCGCTCTGATGATATCGTTGAGTTTCCGGGCCTGATCTGGTTGTATATCATGTTGAGGCTTGTGGTGAGTTTGCCGGTGCGGGCATTTATGAAAATGTTTCCGCCATAATCCTTGGAGCCTGCCTTTGCCGACACCGATGCGTTGTATGCGTTGCCGTCGAGGGCATTTCCGGCCTGCTTGTCCATTACGAGGTTGAGCACGCCTCCGGTGCCCTCGGCGTCGAAGCGTGCGCCGGGGTTTGTCACCACCTCTATCGACTGCACGGCCGATGCCGGCATTGACTTGAAAATCTGGCTCGGGTTTCCGGAGAAAAGCAGGCTTGGCTTGCCGTCGACATATACCTGGAAACTCGACGAGCCGTTCACCGTGATATTGTCCTCGCCGTCGACGGTTACCATAGGCACCTTGCGGAGCATGTCGAGCACTGTGTTTGTTTTTGCCTGGGCGTCGTCGGCCACATTGTAGGTCATCTTGTCGGTTTCCATTTTTACGAGAGGCTTCTGGGCCACGACCACGACGTCGGACATGATTGTCGCGTCGGTGCTTATAAATAATTGGCCGAGGTCGATGTCGGCGTTGCCGTCGACGAAGATGCTGCGTGTCAGGTCTTTTTTTCCGAGCGACGTGAACACAAGGGTGTAGTCGCCCTTGCGTGTTATTTCCTGCGAGAAAGAGCCGTCGACGCTTGTGAGAATGGAGTAGAGTGCCTCTCCGCCGGGGTTGCCGCGGAATATCCTCACGGTGGCGAAAGGCTCACCTTCGTTGAGAGATTCGTCGATGAGTATGCCTTTCACCACCGATGCCATGGCGGTACCTGCCGAGAGGATGGAGAAGATAATGGCGAGAAGTGCAATCTGCGGGTGTTTCATGTCTGTGTTTTTTTGTTTCTGCACAAAATTACAAAGCGTAGACATGATGAAAAAGAGAAATTAGACAGACCCGCGTGAGTGTTCGACGAGATGTATGGCATATTCGACCAAACGCCCTTATTCTTCGACCAAAAACGAAAAAATGGGCACAAGCCGAAAATGCTGTGCATGTCTTTCCGGCAGAAGCGGCAGAGCCGCTTAAAATGGTAGGCATGGGCGAAAGCCCATGTTATGTTGTGAT
>CANRZQ010000239.1 GCA_947644475.1 uncultured Muribaculaceae bacterium | reverse complement strand
GTCTTTTTTTGCGTGTGTTGGGGTTGGGCGGGTGTTGGGTATGGGGGTGAAGCCGAGTTAATACGAGGGATATCGAAAGAAATCGAGAGAGGGGGGAAGGATTATACCCCGCGTAAAAACGCGGGGCACGGGGCGGGAGGGATGAAGGGCGCAAGCCGGAGGCTTGCGTTCCTGCCGGGGGCACGGGGGCTCTTTGGATTTGGCGCAAGCCGGAGGCTCGCGTTCCTGCCGGGCGCGTTCCTGCCGGGTTTCTGCGGGGAGGGCGGGACGATTTTTGGGGGGAATGGTGGATATTTGAGGAAAAAGTTGTAATTTTGCGGTTAAATTGCGGGTCGTGTTTTTTGCGGGCCGCGATGAGGTTTTCAGGCAAGGCTGCTTGGTGGTTTTGCCAATTTGAAGTTTGCAAACAATCATTTCACCTTCTGATATATGGTAACTTTTTTCAAAAAGGGCACGTCGACGGTTTTTGCCGTTGTGTCGGGCCACAGTCTTTCTCCGGAGGAGAAGGAAAAATTAACATGGCTGTTTGACGGGGCTACGGCTCTGGCATCGACATCGGTAAAGGGCACGTTTGTGGGTCCTCGCCGCGAGATGATAACGCCGTGGAGCACGAATGCCGTTGAGATAACTCAGAATATGGGCATGACGGATGTGTCGCGCATCGAGGAGTTTACACGTGTGCCGGAAGGTGAAGAGCCGGTGTACGACAAGATGCTCCAGCGTGTGTACACGCGCCTGAACTCGCGTGTGTTCGACATTGAGCGCCGCCCCGACGAGATTGTGTATATCACGGATATCTCGGAGTATAACCGCAGCGAGGGCCTTGCCCTGAGCGCGGAGGAGGAGCAGTATCTGCGCGACCTTAGCGAGCGTCTTGGCCGTCCGCTGACCGACAGCGAGGTGTTCGGCTTCTCGCAGGTGAATTCGGAGCATTGCCGTCATAAGATATTCAACGGCACTTTTATAATCGACGGCGAGGAGATGCCTTCGTCGCTGTTTGGCATGATTAAGAAGACGTCGAAGGAGAATCCCAACGGGCTTGTTTCGGCGTATAAGGATAATGTGGCGTTTGTGTCGGGTCCGCGCGTGACGCAGTTCTCGCCGGAGCGCCCCGACGAGCCTTCTCTTTTCGTGGAGAAGCCGGTGCAGACTGTGATCTCGCTGAAAGCGGAAACGCATAACTTCCCGACGACCGTAGAGCCTTTCAACGGCGCGGCCACGGGCACGGGCGGCGAGATCCGCGACCGCCTTGGCGGCGGCAAGGCTTCGCTTCCGCTTGCGGGCACGGCTGTGTATATGACGTCGTATCCGCGCATGAGCCCGGAGCACCGCTGGGAACTGATGATGAATCCGCGCGTGTGGCTTTACCAGACGCCGGCTGAGATTCTCATCAAGGCTTCGAACGGCGCGTCGGACTTCGGCAACAAGTTTGGCCAGCCGCTGATCTGCGGCTCGGTGCTTACTTTCGAACATGACGAGAATGGCAAACTTTATGCCTACGACAAGGTGATAATGCTTGCGGGCGGCGTTGGCTTCGCTGCCAAGAAGGATGCCATAAAGGGCGAGCCCGGAGCCGGCGAGAAGGTTGTGCTGATGGGCGGCGACAATTACCGCATCGGCATGGGCGGCGGCGCAGTGTCGTCGGTGGAAACCGGCGAATATGACAACTCTATTGAGCTGAATGCCGTGCAGCGTGCCAATCCCGAGATGCAGAAGCGTGTGTCGAACGTGATACGTGCCCTTGCCGAGGATGACGTGAACCCGATAATCTCTATACATGACCATGGCGCAGGCGGCCACCTCAACGCCCTTTCCGAACTTGTGGAGGCCACGGGCGGCCATATCTCGATAGGCTCGCTTCCTGTGGGCGACCCGACGCTGTCGTCGAAGGAAATCGTGGGCAACGAGAGCCAGGAACGCATGGGCATGGTAGTGAATGAAAAAGACATTGAATATATAAAGCGAATCGCCGACCGCGAGCGCGCTCCGCTGTATGTGGTGGGCGAGACTACGGACGACGACCGCTTTGTGTTTGAGCAGGAAGACGGCGTGCGCCCCATCGACCTTGCGATGGCCGACATGTTTGGCCACACTCCCAAGACCGTGATGGAGGACCGCACCATAATCGAGGAGCACAAGCCGGTGGAGACCGACCCGTCGAAACTCGACGAATATGTGCGCGACGTTCTGTCGCTCGAAGCCGTGGCCTGCAAGGACTGGCTTACCAATAAGGTTGACCGCTCGGTTACGGGCCGCGTTGCCCGCCAGCAGTGCCAGGGCGAGATTCAGTTGCCGCTGTCGGACTGCGGCGTTGTCGCGCTCGACTATGAGGGCAAGGCCGGTATCGCCACATCGATTGGCCACGCTCCGCAGGTTGCGCTTGTGGATGCGGCCGCGGGCTCGGTGATGGCCGTGGCCGAGTCGCTTACGAATATCGTTGGCGCGGATTTGAAGAAAGGCTTGTCGTCGGTGTCGCTTAGCGCCAACTGGATGTGGCCTTGCAAGAATCCCGGCGAGGATGCGGCTCTCTACCGCGCCGTGCAGGCTTGCTCCGATTTCGTGTGCTCGCTTGGCATCAACATACCCACGGGCAAGGACTCGCTGTCGATGACGCAGAAATACGGCGCAGACAAGGTGTATGCTCCCGGCACGGTGATAATATCGGCAGCCGGCGAGGTGGCCAATATCCGCCGCACGGTGAGCCCGGTGATGGTGAACGACCTGAATTCGCAGTTCTACTATATCGACTTCTCTTCGTGCGCTCTCGCGCTCGGCGGCTCTGCCCTGGCGCAGACGCTCAACCGCCTTGGCGACGCCGTGCCCACGGTGGCCGACGCGGCACGGTTCCGCACGGCATTTGACGCTGTGCAGAAACTTGTGCGCACCCGCCGGTTGATGGCTATCCACGACATAAGCGCGGGCGGCCTTATCACAGCCGTGCTTGAAATGACATTCGGCAACACCAAGGGCGGTGTGAAACTCTATACCGACGGCTTTGCCATGAACGGCGAGACCGATATCGTGAAGATACTTTTCGCCGAGAACCCCGCCGTGCTTATCCAGGTGGCCGACCGCCAGAGCGAGGCCGTGGAGAAGATTCTCGACGAGGCCGGTGTGAAGTATTTCCCCGTGGGCTGCCCGCAAGAGGAGCGCGTGGTGATGCTGACGCACGACGGCGCCGAGCATCTTTTCGGCATCGACTATCTGCGCGACGTGTGGTACGAGCCTTCGTACCTGCTCGACTGCCTGCAAAGCGGCGAGCGTTGCGCCGCGATGCGCTTCAACAATTACAAGGCTCAGCCGATACGCTACGCTCTGCCGCGCACGTTCAAGGGCCGTATCGAGGAGCGTCCGGCCGAAGGGCGTCCGCTTGCCGCCATCATACGCGAGAAGGGCGTGAACTCCGACCGCGAGATGGCTCGCTCGCTGTATCTGGCTGGCTTCGACGTGCGCGACGTGCACATGACCGACCTGATGTCGGGCCGCGAGACACTCGACGATGTGTCGATGATAGTGTTCTGCGGCGGCTTCTCGAACTCGGACGTGCTTGGCTCGGCCAAGGGCTGGGCCTCGGGCTTTGTGTGGAACGAGAACGCCCGCGCTGCCCTCGACCGTTTCTATGCGCGTGAGGACACGCTGTCGCTTGGCGTGTGCAACGGCTGCCAGCTGATGATAGCCCTCGGGCTTATCAAGCCGAAGGACGGCGACACGGCGAAGATGCCGCGCATGGACCACAATGTGTCGCACAAGTTTGAGTCGCAGTTTACGGGCGTTAATATCCCGGCAAATGACTCGGTGATGTTTGGCTCGCTCTCGGGCACCCGCATGGGTGTATGGGTGGCTCACGGCGAGGGCCGCTTTGTAATACCCGGCTCGGTGGACCGCTTCAATGTGATAGCCCGCTACAATTACAAGCAGTATCCCGGCAACCCGAACGGGTCGGCCGGCGCAGTGGCCGGCATCGCGTCGCCCGACGGCCGCCACGTGGCCATAATGCCGCATCCTGAGCGTTCGATATTCCCGTGGCAGTGCGGATACTATCCGCGCGCCCGCCGCAACGACGAGGCCACTCCGTGGCTCCAGGGCTTTGTGAACGCCCGCAAGTGGATACAGGAGAGGCGAAATGGATAATTACTAATTACTAATGACTAATGGGGGCAGACGGCCGGATGGCGCGCCTGCCCCCGCTTTTTTGGGCCGCCGCGTAGAAACGCGGGGCACGGGGG
>CANRZQ010000238.1 GCA_947644475.1 uncultured Muribaculaceae bacterium | reverse complement strand
GGTACGTAATTTTGCGCCGAATCGTTTAAAAGTGTTTACCGGGCTTGTAGATTTTTCACCGTCTGCAATTGGCCATGGCACGCGCTAAAAACCAAAACAGAACAACATATCAAAAAAATAAATCAATCTTTTTAAAATGAGCAACGCTAATGTTAAGCCCGCAACGGGCAAGCTCGGTGTGATGGTTGTAGGCCTCGGCGCAGTATCATCCACTTTCATAACCGGCGTACTTATGGCCCGCAAAGGTCTGGCCAAACCGGTCGGCTCCATGACCCAATACGACAAAATCCGCGTCGGACAAGGCGAAGACAAAAAATATCTCCAATACAAGGACATCGTGCCCCTGGCCGATCTCAACGACATCGTGTTCGCCGCATGGGACGTATATCCCGCCAACGCTTTCGAATCGGCCATCAACGCTGAGGTGCTCAAAGAAAAAGACATCCTCCCCGTAAAGGACGAACTCGAGAAAATCGTGCCCCTCAAAGCAGCCTTCGACCATAACTACGCTGCACGCCTCGACGGCGACAACGTAAAGACCGTGAAAGACCGCTGGGACATGACCGAACAGATCCGCGAAGACATCCGCAACTTCAAGAAAGAAGCCGGCGTCGACCGCGTCGTTGTCCTCTGGGCCGCATCCACTGAAATCTACGTTCCCGTCGACGAAAAAATCCACTACCGCCTCGCCGACCTCGAAGCAGCCATGAAGGCCGACGACAAGGAACACATCGCTCCCTCGATGTGCTACGCCTACGCAGCACTCGCCGAAGGCGCTCCCTTCATCATGGGCGCCCCCAACACCACCGTCGACATCCCCGCCATGTGGGAACTCGCCGAAAAAACCGGCATGCCCATCGCAGGCAAGGACTTCAAGACCGGCCAGACCCTCGTGAAATCAGGCTTCGCACCCATCATCGGCACACGCTGCCTCGGCCTCTCCGGATGGTTCTCAACCAACATCCTCGGCAACCGCGACGGCCTCGTGCTCGACGAACCCGCCAACTTCCGCACAAAAGAAGTGTCGAAACTCTCCACGCTCGAATCAATCCTCGTGCCCGAAGAGCAGCCCGACCTCTACACCGACTACTACCACAAGGTGCGCATCAACTACTATCCCCCGCGCAACGACAACAAAGAAGGCTGGGACAACATCGACATCTTCGGCTGGATGGGCTACCCCATGCAGATCAAGATCAACTTCCTCTGCCGCGACTCAATCCTCGCCGCTCCCCTTTGCCTCGACCTCGTGCTCCTGAGTGACCTCGCAGCCCGCGCCGGACGCCACGGCACACAGCGCTTCCTCTCGTTCTTCCTCAAGAGCCCGATGCACGACTACACCAAGGGTGAAGTGCCCGTAAACCACCTCTTCCAGCAGTACGTAATGCTCAAAAACGCTATCCGCGAAATGGGCGGCTACCCCGCAGACGAGACAATCGACTAATCCCAAACACCAAATACCCCCAACCACGGGCCGGCACGCGCCATGCGAGCCGGCCCGATTTATATTTACGCACGGCACGCCCCGCAAATCAGCACGCAATAAAATATAAAACCTGCCGGTATCCGTCATTTTTACCCCCTCCTTATCTTAACAATTGTTATTAGACACACTCTTTTTTGTCCATTTTTAAAAAAATTCGTACCTTTGCGGCGGTTACACCAATCGTATATTTTCTAAATTTAGATACAAATATGAGTAAAGAAAAAAAATTCCTGACCTGTGACGGTAATCAGGCCGCCGCACACGTGAGCTATATGTTCTCGGAAGTGGCTGCCATCTACCCCATCACTCCGTCGTCGACCATGGCTGAATACGTCGACGAATGGGCTGCCGCAGGCCGCAAGAACATCTTCGGCGAGACAGTCCTCGTTCAGGAGATGCAATCAGAAGGCGGCGCCGCAGGCGCTGTCCACGGCTCGCTTCAAGCCGGTGCGTTGACCACAACATACACCGCCTCTCAGGGCCTTCTCCTCATGATCCCGAATATGTACAAGATCGCCGGCGAAATGCTCCCCTCCGTGTTCCACGTGTCGGCCCGCACAATCGCCTCCCACGCCCTCTCCATCTTCGGCGACCACCAGGACGTAATGTCCGTACGCCAGACCGGCTTCGCAATGCTCGCCGAAGGCTCCGTGCAAGAAGTTATGGACCTCGCCGGCGTTGCCCACCTTGCCACAATCAAATCATCAATCCCCTTCGTCAACTTCTTCGACGGATTCCGCACATCTCACGAAATCCAGAAAATCGAGATGCTCGACCAGGACGACCTCGCCCCGCTGCTCGACCGCGATGCACTCGCACGCTTCCGCAGCCGCGCCCTCACCCCCGACGCCCCCGTGGCCCGAGGCATGGCCGAAAACGGCGACGTCTTCTTCCAGCACCGCGAGGCCTGCAACAAAGCATACGACGCAGTGCCCGAAGTTGTCGAGAACTACATGGCCGAAATATCCAAAATCACAGGCCGTGAATACCACCTCTTCAACTACTACGGCGCTCCCGATGCCGAACGCGTGATCATCGCAATGGGCTCCGTGACACAAGCCGCACAGGAAGCCATCGACTACCTCATGGCAAAAGGCGAGAAAGTCGGCCTCGTGTCCGTACACCTCTACCGCCCCTTCTCCGCAAAGCACTTCCTCTCCGCAATCCCCGCCACGGCAAAGCGCATCGCTGTGCTCGACCGCACCAAGGAACCCGGAGCCAACGCCGAGCCCCTCTACCTCGACGTGAAAGAATGCTTCTACGGAAAAGCCGACGCCCCCGTTATCGTTGGCGGACGCTACGGCCTTGCCTCCAAGGACACCACTCCCGCCCAGATTATCGGCGTGTTTGAAAACCTCGCCCTTCCCCAGCCCAAGGACCACTTCACCGTGGGCATCGTCGACGACGTGACATTCACATCGCTCCCCCTCCCCGAGGAAATTGCCCTCGGCGACCCCTCTACCTACGAAGCCAAATTCTACGGCCTCGGCGCCGACGGTACGGTAGGCGCAAACAAAAACTCCGTAAAAATCATCGGTGACAACACCGACAAATACTGCCAGGCCTACTTCGCCTACGACTCCAAAAAGTCAGGCGGCTTCACCTGCTCACACCTCCGCTTCGGCGACCGCCCCATCCGGTCGACCTACCTGGTGAACACCCCCAACTTCGTTGCTTGCCACGTACAGGCTTACCTCCACATGTACGACGTGACACGCGGCCTGCGCGACAACGGCACCTTCCTGCTCAACACCATCTGGGAAGGCGACGAACTGGCCAAAAACCTCCCCAACAAGGTTAAACGCTACTTCGCTCAGCACAACATCACCGTATACTACATCAACGCCACCAAAATCGCTCAGGAAATCGGACTTGGCAACCGCACCAACACCATCCTCCAGAGCGCATTCTTCCGCATCACAGGCGTTATCCCCGTCGACCTCGCTATCGAGCAGATGAAGAAATTCATCGTCAAGTCCTACGGCAAGAAAGGCCAGGACATCGTCGACAAGAACTACGCAGCAGTTGACCGCGGTGGCGAATACCACACCCTCGCTGTCGACCCCGCATGGGCACAGCTCCCCGACGACTCAGCCGTTGAAAACAACGATCCCGCGTTCATCAACGAAATCGTGCGCCCCATCAACGCACAGGACGGCGACCTCCTCCACGTATCAGCCTTCGAGCACAACGCCGACGGCACATGGCAGCAAGGCACCGCAGCATACGAAAAGCGCGGCGTCGCAGCATTCGTTCCCGAATGGGATCCCGCCAACTGTATCCAGTGCAACAAGTGCGCCTTCGTCTGCCCCCACGCCGCCATCCGTCCGTTCGTTCTCGACGCCGACGAAATGGCCAAGGCTCCCTTCGGTGAAGACTACTCGCTCCCCGCTATCGGCAAGACTTTCGCCGGCATGCGCTTCATCCAGGCTGTCGACGTGCTCGACTGTCTCGGCTGCAGCAACTGCGTCGACGTTTGCCCCGGCAAGAAGGGCGTGAAGGCTCTCGCAATGAAACCCCTCGAGCAGGAACTCGGCTTCCAGCCCAACTGGGACTACTGCGTGGCATCCGTCAAGTCAAAAGCCCACCTCGTGGATGTGGCACAGACCGTCAAGAACAGCCAGTTCGCAACTCCCCTGTTCGAATTCTCCGGCGCTTGCTCCGGCTGTGGCGAGACCCCCTATGTGAAACTCATCTCACAACTCTTCGGCGACCACGAAATGGTAGCCAACGCCACCGGCTGCTCATCAATCTA
>CANRZQ010000237.1 GCA_947644475.1 uncultured Muribaculaceae bacterium | reverse complement strand
CGGTGTGATTTTCCGAAGTATCCAAAATTGTTAAAAAACTTTTGGGACAGCTGTGCACGGTTCGTGCGTCCATACACCTTGATTTCATTAACTATTTAATCAGATATACTTATAAATTATACTTTAACATATATTTATGATTGACATTTCAACCGTGCTTAACAACCTCGAGCGATTCGACCGACACGCACTCGACGATAAAATAGACTATGTCACCTACGATAGAAGCCACGACTGCTGGCTTTGGAACAAACACACACTCACGCTCTACCCTCTCGTCAAAAACGAAAAGGCCGTATTCTGCACAATCGACGACATCGACGAGGGCGCACTTGCCCATATCCGCTCCGAATGGCCCACATGGAACCTCGAAGCAGAATTCCGCCTATGGGTATTCAAGGACAAGAACGGACTCTACCGCGTGGAATGGACCGTGCAGCCCGACGGCATGTATTATGCCGACGAGGACGGCTATGGCATGACCAACGACGATGAGATAATAATCCACGGATATATCGACGACCAAGCGCGAGTAGTCGGAAAGTTCACTCTATACAGATAGGAACACAATCCTACTGCAATCGCCGGATTTATCTCTTTAAGCCTGGCTATAAAACCGTCGCGGTCTTTTGGAGATATTTCCAAAGGCATCGCGCTTTTCATCACAGAGCGGTCGGTAAACTTAATCGACACTCTTTTCCGCGACATTCCGGCTGTGGCCAGATAGCCGATTGTTTTCTTCACCTCGCGCATCTTGGAAATGGGAAAACGGTGGGGTTTGAAAAGTTGGTACACGACAAGGTCGTCGCCGTCGATCTCATACCGGCATCCGAACATAGGCAAAACGCACACAGCCATCGAGCCTACAACAGGCAGGCAAACCACCCATGTTGTGGTTTCAATAACAAGGACGGACACCACTACAAATATCACAAGCGTTGCCCATACCCACCAGTCTATTGCCGATTTATAAATCTCTTTTTCCATTTTAACATGCTTACTCTGCAAAGTTAATTATTTTAAATCATTCGGCAAATAAAACCGGGGCATTCCCCAACCTTTTTCTATACATAATGGCTGTTTTATTGGCATATTATTCGCAAATCGACTAAGATACACACAACAATATTGCAAAAACACACTTTTTAACTTATTTTTGCGACATACAGACACACGACTGTTAATAGACCAAAATTTAGAATATTTGTCATCAATTAACTTTTCCTATATGAAAAACAAATCGAAACTCGCCCTTCTGCTGTGGGGAGCCGCTGCAATCCTTTCGCCGGCGACCGCGCAATCAAGTCCGCAACAGAATAATGCCGGCGACCGTGTATTCGATTCACGTGTCGAACAGCATGTCGTGTCAAAAGCCGCGCCTGCGCCAAAACGCGCCCGGGTAAAAACTCCGAAAGCACGCGCTTCGTCTACTCCGGGCACCGCGAAAATCACACAAATCACACCGCCCTCGTTTTCATTGCCGCCGGTCTCTCAAAATATTGGACCGCGGTCGCGTGCCGGGGCGTCAACTCCGCTCAACGGTATTGTAATATACTCCGACGATTGGAATGGCGATTATAAATACGGAATGTATTCGTGGCCTACCGACGGGTCGTCGACAGAGCCGACAATCGTCGCCCTCGACAGCAATATGAAAGGCCAGGCCGGTGTGGCTGTCGGCAACCGCTACTACATGACATATTACGAAGAGTCGTCATTAGGCTACATATATTATAACGACCACTATGTCTTCGATATGGACACGTGGGAGACAATAGAAGTGAAGGATGCCGGAACAAACAATTACCGCAACATCGCCTTTGCACTCACCTACGACCCTACCTCAGAACAAATTTTCGGTGAGTTTTATAATTTCGACGGCGATGGATATAATTTCTGCACCTACGACACCGAAGACCACCGGGCCGTGTATATCAATGAAATATCCGGCACGATGTGGAATGCGATGGCAGTGTCGCCCGACGGCACCTTATACGCTATCGACTACAACGGCGTGCTCCTTTCCGTCGACAAGACATCGGGCAACACTACACGCATCGGCGACACCGGCATCCGTCCTGAATACATGTCGTCGGCAGCAATCGACCAACGCACAGGCCGGTTTTACTGGAGTGTATCCACGGCCGACAACAAGGGATATATCTATGAAATAAACCCGGCCACAGCCGAGGCTTCATTGCTGTATCAATGCCCCAACAATGAGGAAATCGTGGGCATGTATGTACCGGTTCCTGCCGCCGCAGACAAAGCCCCGAATATCGCCACTGATTTCAAGGGTGATTTCACAGAAGGCTCTCTGGATGTAAACCTTTCGTTCTGCGCTCCGGCAACGTTTTTCGACGGGTCGCCGCTTGAAGGCACTGTCGATTACGCAATATCCGCAAACGGCGAGCGCATCACCTCCGGTACTGCCGCGTCCGGGGCCGCCGTGACATACAATTACTCCGCTCCCGCTTCCGGCAACTATACTTTTGAAGTGACCTGCTCCAACTCCGAGGGCGACGGCCCCGCTGCAAGGCTCAGCCTATACCTTGGCGTCGACAGCCCCACCGCGCCATCCGGGGTTGTGCTTGCTTACGCCGACAACGCTTTCTCCCTCTCATGGCAACCCGTAAAGGGCGAGCATGACGGATATATAACCGATGTGACCTACACTGTAAAACGCATTGTCAACGACGGAGCGCCGGAAACAGTTGAATCCGGCATTTCCGAATGTTCATTTTCCGAACCATTTTCAAGCGAGGGACTTGCAGAGGTGTACTACACAGTGAGCGCATCGGTGCAAAATTCCGTTTCCCCTGAAACACCGTCCAACCGAGTGACCATAGGGTCGATTCTGCCCCCTTATGAAAAGAATTTCCTTGACTATGCCGACATTACGGGCTATACTGTAATCGACGCCAATGGCGACGAGCGCACCTGGGACACGAGTTATTCCGGCGTCCAGATTGCTTACTCTTATTCCGGGGCGTTGGACGACTGGCTCATTACTCCGGCGATAAAACTTTATAAGGACAGAATATACACCTTCACGGTCGAGGCTCAGAACAATTCCACAAGTTACAGGGAACGCATCGAGGTGTGCATGGGCAAGGAACCGACAGCCGCTGCAATGACACAGACAATAATCGAGCCTGTGGATGTCTACGACAACACGCCCATGAAATTCACGGCAAAAATCGTGTCGGACGAGACTGGAGACGTATTCTTCGGCATACACGCCATTTCCGACCCCGACCAGTATTACCTTTACATAAGGGAAATATCCATCAGCGCCGGCGAATCCACTTCTGCCCCGGCCGCCGCCACCGATCTAAAAGTAACGCCCGGCACAAAGAATCCGCTGGAAGCCACTGTTTCTTTCACGTCGCCGGCTACGGCTATCAATGGCAATGAACTTACGGCAATCGACAAAATCGATGTATACCGCAATGAAGAGTTAATCACGACTCTCTCCGATGTAGCCCCGGGAAAAGAATACTCATGCATGGATGTCTTAACCGTATCGGGCACATATAAATATCGTGTCGTGGCATCCAACGAAAGCGGCACCGGGCTCGATGCCACAGTATCAGCATATATTGGAGTGCCATTAGTGCTTCCTCCGGCAAATGTCAATATTGCCGAGACCGAGAATCCCGGCGAGGTAACTATCACTTGGGATGCAGCCACGACAACTGTCCACGGCAATGAGATTGACCCCTCGTTTGTGAGATACAACGTGCTCGACAAGAACGGCAATGCCGTGATCAACGACCTTTCCAACTGCACTTTCACGCATCAGGCCGTGACCGAGGGCCAGATAATAGCCTATTACACGGTCGTGGCTGTCACATCGGCAGGGCAGTCGCAAGGCTCTACAAGCAACCTCATAGCAGTCGGCGTACCCTACTCCCTGCCGTTTGCCGAATCATTCGACAACGGCGACACATCCTATGTCTTCGGCATGAACGGACAGGATGCCTCGTGGAGCATCGTAACCGACGACACTTATGTCACGCTGACCGACTTCGACGGCACCAACGGATATGCCATGATGAACGGCCCGTATATCGACTCATTCTCCAACCTGTTCACCGGCAAGATTACTCTCAACGCCGCCAAGCCCGCACTCACGTTTGCATATTACAATCTCAACTCGCAGGACGACACAAACACCGTCGAGGTGAGCGTCATCACCGCCGACGGCCAAAAGCATCCTCTGGCCACATATGTCCAAAACGACGGAAAACTCGGCTGGAACTATGCCATCGTAAGC
>CANRZQ010000236.1 GCA_947644475.1 uncultured Muribaculaceae bacterium | reverse complement strand
GGAACAGGTTGCGTCGCATTACATGCGTGGCCACAAGGGTGCCGTTGCCGGGCAGGCCGAGGCCTATGGCCTCTACAAGCGAGTTCATGGAGTTGGCTGTGAACATGCCCGAGCATGAGCCGCAGGTGGGGCAGCCTCCGCGCTCGAGACGCGAGATGTATGCGTCGGAATCTGATTCGTCGGCCGAGTGCACCATAATGTCCACAAGGTCTACTTTCTTGCCGTCGACATCGCCGGCCTCCATCGGGCCGCCCGACACGAATATTGTGGGAATGTTAAGGCGCATGGCGGCGAGAAGCATCCCCGGCGTCACTTTGTCGCAATTAGAGATGCACACGAGCGCGTCGGCGCGGTGAGCGTTCACCATATACTCTACGGAGTCGGCGATAAGGTCGCGCGAGGGAAGCGAGTAAAGCATCCCGTCGTGGCCCATAGCAATGCCGTCGTCTACGGCTATGGTGTTGAATTCAGCGGCAAAGCAGCCAAGTTTCTCTATCTCTTGCTTTACGAGCTGGCCTATGGGGTGGAGGTGGGTGTGGCCTGGCACAAATTGCGTGAATGAGTTTGCAATGGCTATAACAGGCTTGCCCATCTGCTCCTCTTTCATGCCGTTGGCGCGCCATAGTGCCCTGGCTCCGGCCATACGCCTTCCTGCTTGCGTAATTTCGCTTCTGAGATTATATTTCATAGAAATTTGTACCTTTTTAGCGCAAAAGTATAACCATTTTTTATTATATCCAAATAAATGCGCACATTTTCATATTGTGTGTATTATTTATATAAAAAGAGACGATTTCCCATTAAGTTAAATTTTTTTTTGCGTGCTGTCGTCCATTTTCCGTTTTTATGTGTTATATTTGAAAAAGTTTTAAAACCCCAAACAACGATAACAATGAAAAATTTCAGCATCATCTTCGCCGTAATTGGCGGTGCCGTGGCAGGAGCCGCACTCGGTCTGCTCTTTGCCCCCGAAAAAGGCACTGACACCCGTGACGAAATCAAGCGTTTCATCAAAAAGAACTGTCCTTTTGTAAAACAGAACAAACTCGACGAACTGGCCGAACGCATCGCCGAGGAAATCAAACAGGCCTGATCTTCCAACTCCCTTAACTAAAAACTCCAAACTCAAAGCAATATGAAACATTTGTTTGCATTCCTTGGCGGAGCAATCGTAGGTGCCGCAGCAGCACTGCTCTTCGCTCCTGAAAAAGGTGAAGACCTCCGTGAACGCATCAAGGAAATCCTGCGCCGCAACGGCCTTTTCCCCGCCGAAGACGACCTCGACGAAGTGGTAGAGCGCATCGCCGCCGAAATCGAAGCAGTGCCCGAGCCCGTGGCTCCTGAGCATCACCACAAGAAAAAATAATATCTCACACCTTATAAAGTCGACCGGCGGGGCCCGCCCCATTGGTCGGCTTCAACTTATTTATTTGTCACATGAGTGAAAAGGGATCTGTAAAAAATCTGTACGAAGTTGGCAGGCGCATGCTCATGCTCTATCTCGACAACGCCCGTCTTTCGGCCGCCGAGAAACTCACCCTGCTTTTCTCGGCCGTAGCCCTGTATTCCATTGCCCTGGTGCTTGCCATGGTGATGCTTGTGTTTGTGTCGATGGGCATCGCCACAATGCTCGCCGAATACATAGCCCCGTTCTGGTCGTATTTTATAGTTGCCGGCGTGTTCCTGGCGGTGATAGTGCTCATATTTGTGCTCAAGACCCATTTGCTTATCAACCCTATCGCCCGATTTATCTCCTCCCTGCTTGTCTCACCCCCTAAGACCGACGACACCGATGAAAGAGAATAGCCAATGGAGAGGTTACACCCTCGATGAAATCCGTTTTCAGCGCATGCTCACCATTATGCGCATCGAGATAAGCCGTCAGGACATGATCAAGCAAGTAGAGCCCTACACCTCCGGCAACCGCATAGCCGGAACACTGTTCGGCCGCATTGCCGGCGCGCTCAATTTCATGGACTATGCCATGCTCGCCATCACCGTCGGCCGCCGCCTCTACTCAATATTCCACCGCAAGAAATAGCCCTGGCGCGACTGCTGAAATGATTGTTGCCAAATTTGGTTATTCGCAAAAAGATTCGTATCTTTGCAATCGATTTTGGAAAGCAATCTTTTATGAATATTCTTATCACCGGAGCCAACGGACAACTTGGCAGCGAATTACGTGGCGTGCTGGAAGAAAAAATGCCCGGCATCACTACTTATATCGATTATCAGGATCTCGACCTCACCGACCGCGCCGAAGTGGAGCGTTGGTTTGCAGGCCGTGAGTTCACGCATATCGTGAACTGTGCAGCCTACACCGCTGTCGACCGTGCCGAAGAAGAATCAGGAAAGTGCGCGGCCGTAAACACCGACGCCGTAGAGAATCTTGCCCGCATTGCCGCCGAGCGCGACATAAAGATGATTCATATATCCACCGACTACGTGTTCGACGGACATACTTACCGCCCCTACACCGAGAGCGACAAGGTGAACCCTACATCGCAATACGGCTCTACCAAGCGCAAGGGCGAGACAGCCTTGCTTGCGCTTGTGCCCGACAGCATCGTGATTCGCACTGCATGGCTCTACTCTCCGTTTGGCAACAATTTCGTAAAGACAATGCTCCGCATAGGCCGTGAGCGAGGAGCCATAAAGGTGGTGGCCGACCAGATTGGCACGCCAACCTATGCCCTCGACCTTGCAGAGGCCATAGTGTCAATACTCTCCGACCACCGCTGGGTAGGCGGCATCTACCATTTCACCGACGAAGGCGTGGCATCATGGTACGACTTCGCCGTGGCAATCCACCGCATCGCCGGAAGCGAGAACGTGAAGATATCGCCAATACCTTCGGCCGACTATCCAACTCCCGCCACACGCCCATTCTATTCAGTGCTCGACAAATCGCGCATAAAGGCCACTTACGGCATTAAAATACCCCATTGGGAAACATCTCTCCGCCACTGCCTCCAACGCCTCAACGAACTGCCTCAATAGCATCAGCCAATGTCTGAACTTACCGACGAAATCCGCCGCCGGCGCACCTTTGCGATAATCTCGCACCCGGATGCCGGTAAAACAACCCTTACCGAAAAATTGCTCCTTTTCGGCGGTGCAATCCATATTGCCGGAGCCGTAAAATCAAATAAAATCAAGAAAACCGCCA
This sequence comes from uncultured Muribaculaceae bacterium, assembly GCA_947644475.1. Classification (GTDB taxonomy): domain Bacteria; phylum Bacteroidota; class Bacteroidia; order Bacteroidales; family Muribaculaceae; genus CAG-873. Next base: position 1,171 of record CANRZQ010000236.1, on the reverse strand, counting down.
CATCCGACTGGATGGACATTGAGCGGCAGCGCGGTATATCGGTAGCCACCTCCGTGATGGCGTTCGACTACGGCGACTACAAAATCAACATCCTTGACACCCCCGGCCACCAGGACTTTGCCGAGGACACCTACCGCACCCTTACTGCCGTCGACTCCGTAATTATCGTGGTCGACGTGGCAAAAGGCGTCGAGCAGCAGACACGCCGCCTCATGGAGGTGTGCCGTATGCGCTCTACCCCCGTTATCATCTTTGTAAACAAACTCGACCGCGAGGGACGCGACCCGTTCGAGATTCTCGACGAACTCGAATCGGAACTCAAAATAGGCGTGCGCCCGCTTTCGTGGCCTATCAACATAGGCGCGAAATTCAAAGGAGTGTATAATATATATGAAAACGGCATCGACCTGTTCACCCCCAACAAGCAGCGAGTGTCGGAGCGCGTCGAAATCGACGGTATCGACGACCCCAGAATCGAACAGGCAGTGGGCGAGACCGACGCCGCGAAACTCCGCGACGACCTCGAGCTCATCGAAGGCGTATATCCCGAATTCGACGTCGAGGAATACCTCGCCGGGCGTATGGCTCCCGTATTCTTCGGCTCGGCTCTCAACACCTTTGGCGTGAAAGAACTCCTCGACTGTTTCGTCAAGATAGCCCCGTCGCCCCGTCCCGTATCCGCAGAAGAGCGCACAATCAACCCCGACGAGAACGCTTTCTCCGGGTTCGTATTCAAAATCCATGCCAACATGGACCCCAACCATCGCTCGTGCATAGCCTTCGTGAAAATTTGTTCCGGCAAATTCGAGCGCAACGCCAACTACAAGCACGTCCGCTCCGGCAAGATGATGCGCTTCGCCGCTCCCACGGCTTTCATGGCCCAGAAAAAAAGCATCGTCGACGAAGCCTTCCCCGGCGACATCGTGGGCATACCCGACACCGGCAACTTCAAGATTGGCGACACCCTCACATCCGGCGAGGACATGCACTTCAAGGGCCTCCCGAGTTTCTCCCCCGAGATGTTCAAATACATCGAGAACACCGATCCCATGAAGTCGAAGCAACTCGAAAAAGGCATCCAGCAACTCATGGACGAAGGTGTGGCCCAACTCTTCATCAACCAATTTAACGGACGCAAACTCATCGGCACCGTAGGCCAGCTCCAATTTGA
>CANRZQ010000235.1 GCA_947644475.1 uncultured Muribaculaceae bacterium | reverse complement strand
CGCGCAAGGGCCAGGGCTTCATTATGGTTCATTTCCTTGATACGACGCAGGAATTTGCGGCTTCCGGCCACGTTGCAGCGTTCGCCAACGTTGACAAACCGGCCTTCCGAGGCAAGCGGCTCGAGGCCCGAGATTACAAGCCCTTTGTCTTCGTGCCCGACGGGGCGGCGGAGGGGGGCTTCGTTCGTGTCGGCCATCCTGCGCATCATGGCGATATGCTCAGGGCCTGTGCCGCAGCAGCCGCCGATTATGTTGACGAGGCTGCGGTCGAGCATTGGCTTCATGGCAGCCCACATCACGGCAGGTGTGTCGTCGTAGCCTCCGAAGCGGTTGGGAAGCCCGGCGTTGGGATGCACGGAAACGTAGCAATGCGCTATATCAGAAAGACGGCCAAGCGGGCCGATGAGCCCGTCGGCGCCGAGCGAGCAGTTCAGGCCGATTGACAGCAGCGGCGCGTGGCTCACGGCAATGGCGAAAGCCTCGATCGACTGCCCCGAGAGAATGCGTCCGCCCGAGTCGGTGACGGTGGCCGACACCATAATGGCTACCCGGCGGCCTGCAGCCGTCATTGCTTTCTCCGCAGCCGAGAGGGCGGCTTTCACGTTGAGCGTGTCGAGAGCCGTCTCAATCAGCAGGCAATCTACGCCGCCTTCGATTAGAGCCTCCATCTGCTCGATGTAGGCCGTTTCGAGAGTGTCGAAAGAGATGGAGGGAGAGTAGGGTGCATCGGGATTTGCGGCGAGGTTGAGCAGGGCCGTGGTCGGTCCCACGCTTCCGGCCACGAACCGGCGGCGCGAGGGGTCGGCGGCGTTGGCGCGGTCGACCTCGCGGCGGGCGATTTGCGCTCCGGCGAGATTGATGCGGCGCACATGGCGATCGAGGGCGTAATCTTTCTGTGAGATGGCCTGGGCGTTGAACGTGCAGGTGGAAATTATGTCGGCTCCGGCTTCGAGATAGGCGCGGTGGATTCCGGCGATTACATCGGGGCGCGTGAGCACCAGGATGTCGTTGTTGCCTTTGAGTTCGACGGGATGAGCGGCAAACTCGTCGCCACGGAAATCGGATTCAGAGAGGCCGCGCTTCTGTATTTCCGTTCCCATGGCACCGTCGAGGACCAGGATTCGGCGTTTCAGTTCGTCTTTCATTATTAATAAATTTCAGAGGCCACGCGGCGGACGCTATCAGTGGCGAAAAGAGTGTAGAAATGGAGCGACGGCACGCCTCGGGCTATAAGTTCGCGGCATTGCGCTATGGCCCACTCCACGCCCACTTCCTTCACCTCATCGTTTGTGCGGCATTTCTCGAGGGCGTTGGAGAGCGGCTCGGGCAGGTCGACGCGGAACACTCGCGGAAGCACGTTCAGCTGGTTCATGAGCACAATCGGCTTGATGCCGGGGATGATGGGCACGTTGATTCCGGCCTCGCGGCATCGGTCGACAAACTCGAAATACTTATTATTGTCGAAAAACATCTGGGTCACCAGATATGATGCCCCGGCATCGACTTTCATCTTTGCGTAGCGGATGTCGTATGCCATGTTGGGCGCTTCCTCGTGTTTCTCAGGATAGCATGCCATGCCGTAGACAAACGGAGTCTCGATTCCGTCGATATGTGTTCCGTCGAGACCTTCGCCACGGTTGAATGCGTTGACCTGGTCCTGCAAGTCGGTGGCATGCAGGTTTACGCGGAGATTCGGGTCGTTGGGCGTGGCCGTGGGCTTGCTGTCGCCACGGAGAAGGAAAAGGTTGGTGATGCCAAGAAAATTGAGGTCGAGCAAGGCATATTCGGTTTCTTCCTTCGTAAACCCGGAGCAAATGATGTGAGGCACGGCCGTGATGCCGTAGCGGTTCTGGATAGCGGCGGCAACGGCCACAGTACCGGGCCTTTTCACAACGGCCACGCGGCGGTGGGAGCCGTCGGGTTGCGGAAGGTAGACGTATTCGCTGTGGTGTGAGGTGATGTTGATGTTGCGCGGCTCGAACTCACGCAGGGCATCAATAGTCTTGAACACCTTATATATACTGTTGCCTTTGAGCGGAGGCAATATTTCAAAAGAGAATGTAGTTCTGTCGGCCATGATTCTTTTTTACCTTAGGATGTGAAAAATGATAAATTGCGCAAAAATACGCAAAAAATCCGAAATATTGACGCAAAAAAGCGACTTAATGATAACAAATTTCGTGATTATACTTCCCGGGACGGTTTAAGACGGGGTAGGGCGAAGGCCACCACGCCGAAAAGCGGGGCGTAGGAGCATGCGCGGAACACAGCCTCAATGCCGAATGTGTCGGCATAATTGCCTATCACAGCCGACGCTATGCCGCCGATGCCGAACGCAAAGCCGAAGAACAGCCCGGAGATGGCTCCCAGATGATTGGGCAGGAGTTCTTGCGCGTAGAGCAGAATGGCAGGGAAGGCCGACGATAGCATGAAGCCGGCGAAGAAACTGCACGCCACGGCCCAGGGCAGCGACACATATGGCAAGGCGAGGGCAAAAGGCGCGGCTCCAAGAATCGACACCCATATCACCACCTTGCGTCCGTATCGGTCGCCGAAAGGCCCGCCGACAAGGGTGCCGGCTGCGGTCGACACTACAAATACGAAGAGGTAAATCTGAGAAGCCGACACTCCGGCCCCGAATACATCGATGGTGTAGAATGTGTAGTAACTTGTCATGCAGGCCATATAGGTGTACTTTGATATGATGAGCACCATTATGGCTATTATGACCCAAAAAGTTTTCATCCGCGACAAGGGCATGGGATGACGCATCGATGATTTGGCCGGGTTGTTTTTCTGCTCCCGTATATAGTTTCTGAACCATTTTATGATATGTCCCATCACAGCAAAGGCTATCGCGCTTACGATTAGGAAAAGCAACACGTTCTTTCTGCCATGAGGGGCAACAAGCAAGGCCACGAGCAGGGGGCCTATGGAGCTGCCGAAGTTGCCTCCGACCTGAAAGACCGACTGCGCGAGTCCGCGTTTGCCGTGGCTGCACACCGAGGCAATGCGCGAGGCCTCAGGATGAAGCACTGACGAGCCAAGCCCGACAAGCGTAACGGTGAGGAGCAGGCCGCCGAACGAGTCGATGAATGCCAGCATAATGATTCCGGATGTGGTGAATGCCATGCCCATCCACAGGCTCCACGGCTTGGGGTGCTTGTCGAACACAAGGCCTACGACGGGCTGGAATATCGATGCGGCAATCTGATAGACAAGCGTCACGATGCCAATTTGCGTGAAATCGAGCGAAAGTTCGGTTTTGAGCATGGGATATAGCGCGGTGATCACGGCTTGCAGCGTGTCGTTGCAGCAGTGGGCCGCGCATAGGCATAGAAGCACTCCGAGGGGCACTCCGGCTAATTGGTTTCTTAACTTTCTTGAAAGGTCCATTTCAAAATGAGTGAAAATTCGGGCGCAAAATTACGAAAAATTGCTTAACTTTGCGGCCTAATAGCTAATAATAAGTTATTTTATGCCTGTCTGGATTTTGTTTGCGCTTGCATCAAGCCTTTGCCTGGGGTTTTACGACATTTTCAAGAAAGTATCTGTACGCGGCAATAATGTGCTTGTCGTGCTGTTGCTAAACACGTTGTTCGGCACTATTTATCTAAGCCCGGTGCTTGCCGGCAATATCGCCTCGGGTCACTGGGGGCTTGGCGACACCCTTGCCGGGCACATGCTCATTGTGGTGAAAGCCGTGATAGTGCTGTCGTCGTGGATATTGGGCTATTTTGCCATCAAGCATCTTCCGCTCACCATCCAGGGGCCGATAAATGCCACCCGTCCGGTGCTTGTTCTCGTTGGCGCGCTGTGTATTTTCGGCGAGAGGCTCAATGCGATGCAATGGGCGGGAATCATTGCCGGCTTCCTATCGCTCTATTTCATATCAAGGATAGGACGGAAAGAGGGATTTACCCTCAAAGGGGCCTCGTGGCTTTGGATGTCGGTCGGAGCCATGGTGCTCGGGGCTGTAAGCGCTCTTTACGACAAGTATCTCTTGCGCCATTATCTGCCGCTTGAGGTGCAGGCATGGTATTCGTTGTACCAGTTGTTGCTTATGGCTGTGATTGTGGCAGTGCTTTTTAAGGTTGATTCTCGAGCCCGGGCCGTGAAATTCGAGTGGAGGTGGACCATTCCGTGTATCGCGCTGTTTCTTACGGTTGCCGATGTGGCCTATTTCTATTCATTGTCGCAGGACGGCTCGATGATTTCAATTGTGTCGATGATTCGGCGCGGGAGCGTGATTGTGCCGTTTGTCTATGGTGTGGCAGTGCTTCACGAGAAAAATGTCAAGGAAAAGTCGCTTGATTTGGGGCTTCTGCTTCTGAGTCTTGCGCTTCTGGTGGCCGGTTCCCGTATGTAAATCAAATATTATCGATTGTAATATACTGATTTACAATGCTTTATTA
>CANRZQ010000234.1 GCA_947644475.1 uncultured Muribaculaceae bacterium | reverse complement strand
TATCTCGGCCACACTTGCCGGCTCAACCGAAAGGCCATACCGCACGATGCGCTTAGCCGCACGCTTGCCCATGCGCGACGAGATGCCGCCCGGCAGAGGCACCGCCGACGCAAGATTGCACACCGACAGGCGCGCGTTCAGCCGAAACAGCGCGTATATATCCTCCTCTGCCGGCACACGGTGATATATATGAGGAATACACTTATACACAATCCGGCCGTAACCCTCACTGCGGGCATACTCAGCAATAAGTTCGAGCCATTCGAGCGGCTGCTGGGCGCGAGTGTCCGCACCCGTCACAAATCCGCCATATGTAAGCCCCCCGTGCGATGAAAGCACACCCTGCTCAGTAGACGTTGCAGGGAAAAGCGACACAATTCGGCCACTCTCGTCGCGTATCACAAGCGAACGGTCGGGGAAACGGTCGCTGTGATAATCAAGATAACCCCGGTTGAGCAAAAACGTGCCGTTCTTGGAATTTGCAACAAAGCGGTTCCACTCCCCCGCCATCTCATCGGAATATTTAATCAAATCATATTTCATCGCAAAACTAATTTATGCAAAGGTACGAAAAAGCCAACTTTGAAACAAATTTAAATAAATTGCGCGAAAAATTTGCATATGTCAAAAATTGTCCCTACCTTTGCACACGCAAACCCACGATAAGGTACCTTGGCCGAGTGGTTAGGCACCGGTCTGCAAAACCGTTTACAGCAGTTCGATTCTGCTAGGTACCTCTCAAAGCCCGATTCCAATCGGGCTTTTTTCATGCCCGCATCATCGGAGCGTTCTGCACCACAGCCGAACGCTCCGAGAGGCTTCGCTCTAAATTTACTTATGATGGCACAAGCCAAAATTACGGTGCATGAAATCGCAATGCCCAATTACTCGGCATGGTCTTTCAGCCATTGAAGGCGTCGGCTGTCGGGAAGATGCTTTACAGTGAAATCCTCGAATTCAACATCAAATCCGGCTCCATCAGGACATGCCCCCATCACGCCTACTTTCATCGGGATATTATCCTGCATCCATGCGTTGCGCATCAAAATGTATTCCTTATCATCAAAAGAATAGAACACCTCAACAGCATCGAGCCGGCGCACAGCCTTGATCCAAATGTAAGGCACAGGATTGTCAAGAGTTATTACACTCCAATCGGATGTATGATGAGTGACCACAGCAGAGATGTTGTATTTTCCGTCAACAAACTCTATTCCGGCCTTGATATAGTTTTCGTGGTCGATGCGAAGCATAAGGCCGGCCTGGTCGAAGCGCACCTTATAGTCGCCCGATATTTTAACTTTGGCTTCAAACTCGCCGCCGTATTCAGCCCAATAGAAAGGAGCATCGTCGACAGTGAAGCCGTAGTGGGATATGCGCCAGTAGTCGCATTGGGGTGTGACCGACATTTTTAGGACATTGCCGTCAATGTGCCATTGGGCCGGCTCATTAAACCAGTTCATTTTTTCAAGAGTCTGCGCCTGAGTGCAGAGTGCTGCCGCAAGCGCAATCATTAATGACAAGCGTTTCATAGAATAACCATATATAATTATTAACTTTGCAAAGTTAAATACTATTGTAATAATATGCAATAGTCAAAAATAACCATATTATGGATATACGGAACAAACTAAATTCAGAATTTTCACGCCAGCGTCACATTGCCGGAATGACAGATGATGCCGCTTTTGAGCATTATGCCCGTATTGCCGACGGATATGCGGAGTTAGAGAATGTACTGGCTGTGCTAAGCGATTTATATTCAAACAGGAGCTATGTCGTGCATGGACGCTTTTCCACCATCATTGCCATCGACACTGAAAAATGCTCCGGACATATCCCGTCAATATGGGAAGACGACATTTTCAAAACCATCAAACCCGAAGCCCTCGACATGAAGATGCTCCGGGAACTGATGTTTTTCCATTATGTAAACCGCCTTCCAAAATCCCGCAAATTCAGCAGGTGCCTTATGCAGAAATTGCGGATGCTGAGCCGAAACGGAGAATGGATTGAGGCCCTTCACAGGCTTTACTATATTCCGGCGCAAGACGGCAAGACTATCCGCTTTGCTTTATGCCTTTACGGAGCATTGACCACCGAACTGAAAGCAGATTCAATCGTGATGGATACAATGACCGGACAAGCGACAGAACTGAATAAATCGGCGGAAATCAAGATTCTCTCTCCGCAGGAAACCGCCGTGCTTAGACTGATAGAAGATGGCAACCGCAGCAAAGGCATAGCCGACATTTTAGGAATAAGTCTGCACACCGTGAGCCGTCACCGCCAGAACATAATCGCCAAACTGAAAGTACGCAACTCGGCCGAGGCATGCAAAATAGCGCGCAACCTGTCAATATTATAAACACAAGCCAACCACCCACCATCAACAATACAGACCGACATTGCATTTCAAAACATAAGCCACACAAGTCCGAGGGTTCTTTTATGTCCATCATAATGGCTTCAAGTTTTTCACGGTCATCAATGGTGCGGGTAATCGACATAAAAGCGGTGAGAGACAGTCCACGCGGCGAGACAGCGACGATTCCGATGCTCTGCATCGTCACAGACTCGCCTTTCCGAGACCGGGCAGTTCCATTATGTAGTTTTTCAGGAATACGTCCTTCCTTTTTTACAAAGAGAGATGGAGTATAGGAAAATGTCTGCCATCGCTGTCAAATTCATCACGACTGACAACATGAAATCCATTTGCTTGATAAAACCCCAGAGCATTAGTGTTTTGCTCATTGACATCAACTGAATCAGCACCCAATGATTTTGCAAATTCGATGAGTCGAGTTCCCAGCCCCTTTCCCATGTACATGGCATCGATGAATAGCATCTCAATGTTATGGCCGTACAGTCCTATAAAACCGGCAATAATCTCTTCGTCATAAATAACATAAAGGCTGACCGCCTTAAAATATTTAGGTATTAGAAACTCTCTAATATCCATTATGTCTTTTTCTGTCAGAAACGAATGGGTTGCCCTTACCGAACGCTCCCAGATTTCTACGAGCGTCTGATAATCATTTTCATTACATGATTTTATTCTTGTCATATACAAAGATAGCACTAAATCCGGTAATGTCCGGTACAAAAAACCGCAGAACTAATTGATAGTCTGCGGTTTCGTCTGTCGTTGGCCGGGAAACGTCCGGCGTTTTCCGAGCCTCCAAGTGGAGCTGGAGGGACTTGTTCCTAACGCTCCAAATATAGTCATATCAGATAGTTGGCTCTTGCCATTTTTCCTTTGAAACGATTTGGTGACAAATCTCAGATTGGTGTTCTTTGCCTTCCGCGACCCTGACTTCTCAGCGGTCTAACCGTATTGCGAATTTAACGAATTTCGGACACATACACAAGTCCGAGGGTTCGTTTTAGCGTTTAATAACATCATCAAATCTTTAACGCACGGCGAATGCCGGTTCAAGAATCTGCAACCCAAGAGCCGATTCAATCTTGAAGATTGTTTCGATACTTAGGTTCTCCGAGCCTTTGAGCACCCGGGATATGTATTGCTGTGAACAGCCCATACGCTCGGCGACAGCTTTCTGGGTTATCCCCAGTTCCTCCATCTTGTCAAGCATCATCATGGCTATTTTTTGAGAATAACGCAGCCACTCTTTGTTTGCCTGGCGCTCCATAGCCTTCTCTCTCCAACGGGATGGAGTTGAAGATCTGTGGGCAGACAGTTTGTCTTGTAACTCTTTCATAGCCTTTATAATTAAAGTTCTGCAATATATTCTATAAAACTCTCATCGTCAATAATCTTCTCATCCAGAAGAAAATTTCTGACTTTCTCTATCTTGGCAAGTTCCAAAGCAGTGTGTTCTCGCTCCTGCATCGTAGCAGTAAGTTTTATCGCACCACCGGTAACAACATACACGCCCTTTGCCAGTTTGATGGCGTATATTCTCAACCATGATGACCGTCCTACAAGATTTTTCAGGCGAGCTTTCTCTTTGCCCAACAAACACTCCGCGATACGGCTGTTGCTCAATGGTCGGAATATCAAATCCAGATTTGCCTCAGGTGATAGATCCATCATGATTGCTTCAAGTTTTTCACTGTCATCAATGGTGCGGGTTATGGCATCATTGATATTTGTGATCTTGAAATAACTCTCCAAGTCTTTGGAATTGGCTTTGAAAAAACTCCGCAGCCAGGCCACGTCATTCCATTGGTCAAACAGAGAATACAGGATGTTATCCTCATCTCCATCATATCTGACCGCCCAAAGCCGTCCATCTTCAGTTATATCGTCGAAAGTCATATCCTTCATTTTTCTGCAAAGATACAAAATCTTTATATTACATACAACTTATAGGTTGTATTTGTTTTGACGCAGTATAATTTTCGTGTTAAAAGCGGAGAGAGGTGTGGCGGTCAGGGGTTGGCGGCGTTATGCCGTCAAAAAGC
>CANRZQ010000233.1 GCA_947644475.1 uncultured Muribaculaceae bacterium | reverse complement strand
TAGCCAAACTGCTCGACGTGCCGTTCACCATCGTCGACGCCACAGTGCTTACCCAGGCCGGATATGTCGGCGAGGACATCGAGAGCCTTCTCACGCGCCTGCTCCAGGTGGCCGACTACGATGTGGAGAAAGCCGAGCGCGGCATTGTATTCATCGACGAGATTGACAAAATAGCGCGCAAGGGCGACAACCCGTCGATCACGCGCGACGTATCAGGCGAAGGCGTGCAGCAAGGCCTGCTCAAACTCCTCGAAGGCTCTATCGTGAACGTGCCGCCACAAGGTGGACGCAAACATCCGGAGCAGAAGATGATTCCTGTCGACACTAAAAACATATTATTTATATGTGGGGGCGCATTCGACGGCATAGAGCAGAAGATTGCCCACCGCATGAACTCGCATGTCGTGGGCTACTCCACCGACTCGCGCCGCCGGCATGTCAACAAGGACGACTTCATGCGCCATGTTGCCCCGCAGGACCTCAAATCATTTGGCCTCATCCCCGAGATAATAGGCCGTCTGCCAATCGTGACCGCCCTCGACCGCCTCGACCGCGACGCGTTGCGCCGTGTGCTCACCGAGCCTAAGAACGCCATCACCCGCCAGTATGTGAAACTGTTTGCCATGGACGGCGTCACTCTCGAATTTGCCGACGACGCCCTCGATTTCATCGTTGACAAGGCCATAGAATTCAAACTCGGCGCCCGTGGACTACGCTCGATTGTCGAGACCATTATGATCGACGCCATGTTCGAAGTGCCTTCGTCCGACGAAAAAACATTCACCGTTACGGCCGACTACTGCCGCCGCAAACTCGACGAAGCCGGCTTCGACGCCCCCGCAGTGTGACAAAACGCAACAAACACAAGTATGACTCAAACAAGAATTAATGTAACGATTGCAGGGACGCACGGCTCGTGCATCCTGTGGCGAGAGATGCGACTCCCGGCTGTTTACGGGGCTTTATGTGGACGCACGAACCGTGCGTCCCTACACTCTTGACATTTAATCAATACATTGATTTTGTTCCGTACACTTAATAGAATCACGAATCAAATAACAAAGCAAGAAGCAGACACCACTCCTCTAATTCCTGATCGACCATGACAACCACCCTATCACTCACCGACGCGCTCAAACGCCACTTCGGCTTTGACACGTTCAAAGGCAATCAAGAGCAGATCATGACCAACCTCATGGACGGCCGTGACACTTTCGTGCTCATGCCCACCGGCGGAGGCAAATCGCTGTGCTACCAACTGCCGGCACTGCTCATGCCGGGCACTGCGATCGTAATCTCGCCCCTGATAGCCTTGATGAAGAATCAGGTGGATGCCATGCGCAATTTCAGCGAAGACGACAATGTGGCACATTTCCTGAACTCGTCGCTCAACCGCGCCGCCATCGACGCTGTAAAGGCCGACATAATCGCAGGGAAAACAAAACTGCTGTATGTGGCGCCGGAATCGCTCACGAAGGAAGAGAACATCGAGTTTCTCAAAACTGTCGACATCTCTTTCTACGCCATCGACGAGGCCCACTGCATCTCGGAATGGGGACATGACTTCCGTCCGGAATACCGGCGCATACGTCCTATAATCAATGAGATAGGCACACGCCCGGTAATAGCCCTCACGGCCACGGCCACTCCCAAGGTGCAACACGACATACAGAAGAATCTCGGCATGACCGACTGCGCGGTGTTCAAATCGTCGTTCAACCGTCCCAACCTCTATTACGAGGTGAAGCAAAAGACGGCCAATATCGACAAGGACATAATCCGGTTCATAAAGCAAAATCCCGGCAAGTCCGGAATCATCTACTGCCTGAGCCGGAAGAAAGTTGAGGAACTGGCCGAACTGCTGCGCGTCAACAATATACCGGCGCTGCCATATCACGCCGGCATGGATGCGGCAACTCGCTCGGCCAACCAGGACGCTTTCCTTCTCGAAAATGTCGACGTGATTGTGGCCACAATAGCGTTCGGCATGGGCATCGACAAGCCCGACGTAAGGTTTGTGATCCATTACGACATGCCAAAATCCCTCGAAGGATATTATCAGGAGACCGGACGTGCCGGACGCGACGGCGGCGAAGGTCAGTGCCTTACATTCTACTCAGCCCGCGACTTGAAGAAAATGGAAAAATTCATGCAGGGCAAACCCGTCGCCGAACAAGAAATAGGGCGGCAGTTACTTGCCGAGACGGCTTCATATGCCGAAACGTCGATGTGCCGCCGCCGTTCTCTCCTTCACTATTTCGGTGAAGTATACAACGAAGAAAATTGTGGCAACTGCGACAATTGTTTAAACCCCAAGAAACGTGTGGAAGCAAAAGAAGATTTACTTGCCGCATTAGAAACCATTGCGGCTCTCAAAGAAAAATTCAAACCTGACCATGTGATTAACGTAATGCGTGGCAAAGCCACCAACGATGTAGTGTCTTACGGACACGACCAGCTCGATGTGTTTGGCTGCGCCGAATCGGCCGACGAACGCTATCTCACAGCCCTGCTGCGTCAAGCCGTAATCTCCGGCTACCTTGACCGCGACATCGAGAAATTCGGTATTCTGCGCATTACTGCGGAAGGCAAAAAATATGCCAAACATCCCGTATCGTTCAAGATTGTGGAAGACACCGACTTTTCAGAGGAAGAGGAAGAACCCATTGTGAAAGGCGGTGCGGCATGCGCCGTCGACCCCACTCTTTACAATATCCTCAAAGACATGCGCAAGAAAGTGGCCAAACGCCTCGACCTGCCACCATATGTCATCTTCCAGGATTTCTCGCTCGAAGCCATGGCCACGACCTATCCTGTGACTATCGAGGAACTTCAGAACATAGCAGGCGTTGGAGCCGGCAAGGCCAAGCGCTATGGCGAGGATTTCATCGCCATGATTAAGAAATATGTCGACGAAAACGAGATAGAACGCCCCGAGGACCTGCGCGTGCGCTCTGTGGCCAACAAAAGCAAGCAGAAAATAGCCATTATCCAGGCCATCGACCACCGTGCGCCGCTCGACGAATTCGCAGAGTCGAAAGGCCTTGAATTCGGCGAACTCCTCGACGAAATCGAATCCATTGTCTATTCCGGAAGCAAAATCAATATCTCATATTATATAGATGATGTGATGGATGAAGACCTTCAGGACGAAATCTTCCAATATTTCAAGGAAAGCGATTCCGACGATCTGAACAAGGCCATCGATGAACTCGGCGACGAGTTCTCCGAGGAGGAAATCCGCTTGATACGCATCAAATTCCTTTCTGAACTCGGCTACTGATGGAACAACTTGCATCTCTATATGAATCCCACACGGGAGCAGCCCCCGACAAAGTGACCGAACTCCCGGCCTCGGGGTCGAACCGACGCTATTTCCGGCTTGAAGGCTCACCCACGCTTATCGGCGTGGTGGGCACCTGCCTTGAAGAAAACGAAGCGTTCCTGTACATGGCCGACCATTTCGCAAAGCACAACATACCCGTGCCGCGTGTCGTGGCCATAGCCGACGACCGCATGTCGTATCTCCAGGAAGACCTTGGCGACACGCTTCTTTTCGGCGCCATCGAGAAAGGACGCCTTACCCGCTCGTTCTCGTCGGAAGAGCGGAGGCTGCTTGCCGACACAATCCGCCTGCTCCCCGACATACAGTTTATGGGTGCCGTGGGCATGGATTTCTCCAAATGCTACCCGGCTGCGGAATTCGACACCCGCTCGATAATGTGGGACCTCAACTATTTCAAGTACTGCTTTCTCAAAGCCACAGGCCTTGAATTTTCCGAAGACCGCCTCGAAGACGACTTCCAAGCCCTGGCCGAAGTGCTCATGCGGTCGAAATCGTCGACATTCATGTACCGCGACTTCCAGTCGCGCAACGTGATGATCAAAGACGGCCATCCCTGGTTCATCGATTTCCAGGGCGGACGCAAAGGGCCGTATTTCTACGACGTGGCCTCGTTCCTGTGGCAAGCCAAGGCCAATTTCCCCGACGGCCTGCGCCACGAATTGATAAAGGAATATATCGACGCGCTTAAAAAATACAAACCCGTCGACGAAGAATATTTCCTCGAGCAACTGCGCCATTTCGTGCTCTTCCGCACCTTGCAGGTGCTCGGCGCCTATGGCTACCGCGGCTATTTCGAGAAAAAGCCCCACTTCCTCCAGAGCGTGCCTTTCGCCCTGGCCAACCTCCGGGCCATACTCGACAAGCCTTTCGTGGAATATCCCTATCTTGACTCTATGCTCCGCCAACTCGTCGACATGAAGCAATTCACCGACGAACTCCAAAAGCGTACGCTCACCGTGAAAGTGATGTCGTTTGCCTACAAGAAAGGCATCCCCAACGACACATCGGGCAACGGCGGCGGATTTGTCTTCGACTGCCGCACCGTGAACAATCCCGGCAAATACGAGCGATACAAGCCGTTTAC
>CANRZQ010000232.1 GCA_947644475.1 uncultured Muribaculaceae bacterium | reverse complement strand
ATCAAAATAAACCTTACATGGAGCAAGGGAGGATTTTTAAAACGCCTGTTCGGCGGGGAGATTGACCTTGACCTCGGTTGCTTTTACGAACTTCGAGACGGCACCAAATGCCTTATCGACGGCTTGCAGTTCTCGAAAGGCCGTGGAGGCCGCCGCGACCGGCAGACCAAGCAGGGATGCTACACTATGCGCCCCTTTATATGGCACAAGGGCGACGACCGCAGTGGAGAGTCGGGCGAGACTATCTTGGTGAATCCGGCCGGCCTTCGTGAAATTAAGCGCATAACGGTGTATGCTTTTATTTACGACGGAGTGGCGCGTTGGCAGCAGACCGATGCCGTGGTGCGTGTGTCGGTGCCGGGATGCGACGAGGTGGTTGTGAAGATGGGCGCCCAAAATTCAAATAAGATTTTCTGTGCCGTGGCTTCGATTGAAATTGGCGCGGACAATACGATGACCGTTGAGAAACTTGTCACATTCCATGACAACCATGCTGCCTGCGACCGTGTCTACGGCTGGGGGCTGAGTTATGTGCAGGGATCGAAATGATTCAATTATGATGGACCGCATCCCGAGGGTGTCATTCATAATGGGCATATATAATTGTGCGCCAACCTTGCAGGAGGCGCTCGATTCGATGTATGCCCAGACTTACCGCGACTTTGAGATTATATTGTGCGACGATGGCTCGACCGATGATACGTATAGTATAGCCGAAGCCAATGCCAATGCGCATCCCGAAACGATTACGCTTCTGCGTAACGACCGGAACATGAAACTTGCCACCACGCTCAACCGGTGCATTTCGGCGGCACGCGGAGAATATCTGGCGAGGATGGACGGCGACGATATCTCGCACCCCGAGCGGCTTGCCCGTCAAGTCGCCTTTCTTGACGCTCACCCGGAATATGATTTGGTGTCTACGCTGATTAACCGTTTTGACAGCCTGGGAATATGGACGAAGACTACGGCGAAGAAGAATGAGCCGGATAAAAAATCACTGATATTCGGTGTGCCTTTCGTTCATCCGGCATGTATGATGCGTAAGAAGTCGATTGCTGAAATTGGAAATTATACCACAGGCCCGAAAGTGGAGCGCGCCGAGGATGTGTATCTATGGTATAAATTTTTCAAGGTCGGCAAACGTGGATATGTGCTTCCTGAGTTGCTGTTGGACTTTCGTGACGACCGTAACGCGGCCTGTCGGCGGCGGTTCTCCGACAGATTTCGCTTTGCAAGATTGAAATATGAAATCCTCGGCGGCCTTGGCCTGGGGAAATGGAGGTGGGTCGCGTTGTATGAGGCTGCTAAGGCTTTTGTGCCGCCTGTGCTTGTATATAAGGTGAAGAAGTTTATTTCAAGGGGTTTCGTTTAGTATAAGGATAATACGTCCTAAGGGTTAATATTTGTTAAATATCGGCTTGTTCTGTTGTAACTACAAAAATAGTTTATATATTTGCGGGGTAAACTACAAAAATAGTTATGAAAAAGACAGATAAAACCCAACTTACGCCAAAGGAGGAGGAACTGATGCAACTCCTTTGGGAACACGGCCCGATATTGATAAGCCGTCTTGTGGAGTTATATCCCGAGCCCAGGCCGCATTTCAATACAGTGTCGACCGTTATGCGCAGGCTCGAAGGCAAAGGGCTGGTGGGGCATAATGAAATCGGCGGGGCATACCACTATTACGCCATTGCAAAGAAAGAAGATTTCAGAAGACGCAGTTTTGGTAACTTTATCAAGAATTATTTTGGAGGAAGTTACTATGGCGCGGTATCAGCTCTTGTGGCAGACGATAAAATCACAGCCGAGGAATTGAAAGAATTGCTCAATCTTGTCGAGCGTAAAGGAAAGTAAGATGGGCGCTTTTTTATCATATTCCATCGAAAGCGGACTGCTTTTGCTTGCCATGTATCTTGGCTACCGCCTGTTTCTGGCGAGAGAAAACCAGCATGGCTACAACCGGAGCGTGCTGTTGTTGATTTATGCGGTGTCGTTTGCGGCAATTCCGCTAATGTCGTATATACAGACGGTGCGCACAGCAGGCTCCACAAATGGCATGGCTTTTGGCGACCTCGCAGCGGCAGTAGGAGCCGTTTCGGAGGAGTCTCATCCGGCGTGGGGGACTTTTTTGATTTGGCTGTATATGGCAGGAATTGTTTTTACTGCTGTCAAGACGGTTGTAACATGGACAAGAATATATAATGTGATTCGTTCGGGCGAGAGGGTTTATAAAGAAGGATGCACATTGATAGTGACGGATAACGACCGTTTTGCCCCGTTTTCATGGATGCGCTTCGTGGTAATAAGCCGAAAAGATTTCGATGAAAATTATTCAGCCGTAATGACTCACGAGTTAAGGCATGTGACGGGGCATCATTGGGCCGACCTTCTTATAGCCCAGATTGTGTGCATAATCAATTGGTTTAATCCTGCGGCATGGCTGATGCGCGATGAACTGATGCTTGTGCATGAATATGAAGCCGATTTGTCGGTGATAGAGGGCGGCTTTGATCCGCAACAATACCAAATGTTATTAATAAAAAAGGCTGTCGGCGCCAGATTCCCGTCCTTGGCCAACAGCCTGAATCATAGTAAACTTAAAAAACGTATAACCATGATGTACAAAGAAAAGAGTTGTGCAGGGCGAAAACTCAAAGCCCTTGCGCTTGTGCCGATGCTTGCGTTGGCACTCGGAGTAGCCGCGGTGCCGGCTGTCCGTGCTGCTGTATCAACAATCAGCAGCAGTGAAGTTTCTGTCGGCAAAGATAATGAAAATCTTTCCGCCGGCAAAACTTCCGGAACGATTGCGCGGATTTTCAAGGTGAAGAACCTTAACAACAACGGCAATGTCACCACAGTCACCGTCAAAGGCGAAAATCTCGGTAGCAATCTCACCGTGTCGGGAGGCACGTTCACGACAAAGGGCAAGACCTATCAGGCCAAGGCGTTGCAATGCAACATGATTGATGGAGTGGCCACTATCACGGCAACTTTCCCATTCATAAGCGAGTATGAGAACACGAGGATGACGCTTATCGTAAATGGCGAAGAAATCCCGTTCAATCTCGACGGCTTTTTAGACAATGCCGGGAACATAGTTGTAAGTTCCAACAGTTCATCGTTGCTTGATGATATGGAAATCTATGTCGACGGAGAAAAGATAATCAAGTCGGAAATGAATAATATCGCATCTGATAAAATCGAGTCGATAGAAATTGACAAGCAAAACAATGCCATAAGAATCACGCTCAAAAAATAACACGCTTTTTCATAAAAACTCAGCCGCAAGTCCGAGTGATTCGAACTTGCGGCTGAAAATTTATATAGCAATCGTTATTTGTATTTTCGATAAATTTCGGCTGCTTTGTTACGCGCTGCGCGAAGATTTTCTTCCTCGGTAGGAGCGGTGGCATATTTGCTTTTCGGCGGGATACGGACGCGTGTGCCGGGACGCACCATGTCGGGGTTGCGGATTTTGTCGGTATTGTCCATATAGATATACACCCAATAGTCCTTTTTGCCATAGTGCTTGTAGGCAAGAGTGGTGAGGAAGCACGACTTGGTGATTGTGTCGTAAACTTCTGCCTCTGCGGCCGGAGCCGGCTGCTCAGGTTGCGCTTGGGGCTGCTGTGCGGGTTCCGGTTTTGTTTCGGCCACGGTGTCGGTTTGTTGTGTCGGTATTGCTTCCGGTGCTTCAATAATGGAGTCAAGGGCAGCGACAGTATTTTCTTCGGCCTCCGCCTCGTCTTCGAGCATCTCCGTTTCAATTGGGAAGAAAGCATCCATTACCGGGTCGTGTGTGAAAAATCCTATGGCAAATCCGATGAGGATGCCAACAACGGCCGCCCATATCACCCAATAAGTTGGGAAAAAGGAACTTTCTTGGGAGTCGCTGTCGACCGGGACATGGTCCGGTTCAACCTCAGATTCGTACACCGGCTCCGGCTCAGATGCGGGTTCGGTTTCAGGCTCCGGTTCGGTTTCCGGTTCCGGCATGGGGCTGGGCGCCGTCTCCGGCTCAGATACTTGTGGAATCTCCGGCTCGGAGTATGTCTCGGGTTTGGGTTCTGCTTCCGGCGCAGGCTCCTGTTCCTGTTCCTGAGGAATCAGAGGCTCTTGCTCCGGCTCGGCCGGTTCTTCCGGTATCTCCGAAATACTCTGTTCGGGTATAGTCGGCTCCTCGGTGTGCTCCGGCTGATTAGGCTCGTCCGGCGCTAATGCGGGAGGAAACTGCTCGCTTGCCGGCAAAAGCATCTCGTCGGTTACGCCATCGTTAAGTTCTACGGCCTCGAAGAAAGAAAACGGTTCGTTTACTTTGGCGGCGAGGTCGGGGTCGGGCATGAAGACGATTGGAGATGCGCTGATGTCGGAGAGATGAAAGGTGCCTATGCCTTTTATTTTTATTTGCTCAGCAGAGGCAAGGGC
>CANRZQ010000231.1 GCA_947644475.1 uncultured Muribaculaceae bacterium | reverse complement strand
GGGAGTCGAGGGCCACGACGAGGTCGCGCAGCAGCGTATGGGTGATTGGCGCTATGGAGTCGCGTGGCGCGGAGGCGGGGAGGCGTTCGAGGTAGATGGCTCCTGATATCAGATTGCTGGGGCTGGAGGCGAAGAACCACACGGGGGTGGTGCTTTGCTGCATTGTGCGGCAGAGTGTGAGGTGCCATCCGGCGGGATTGTCTTTTTCCTGAATGTCGAAGGATGCGTTGGCCACGGATGTGGACATGCGGCGCATGGCTTCTTTCATCTGAGCGGGCAGCGTGGCGGCCGACGAGGGGGCGATGGTGTAGCGTATCGAGGCGTCGAGGCGCGGATATGCCGTGGTGAGCCATATGTTGGGGCTTTTGCGCTCGATATGGCTATGAGCCGCGGCGTTGGCGAGGATGCGCACGGGCAGTGAGTCGACGGGGGCGAATATGCTGTCGTATTGTGCCGGGCGCGGCCATGCCTCGGCACGCGGAATGGGCGCGGCTTCTTTGCGGGCGCAGGAGAGGAGAATGATTGATGCTATAAGTATTGCTACTGCCGTTTTCATCGCAGCATGGGAATTACGCGCAGGAGGGCGTCGACGAAGCGGTCGGCTTCCTCGCGGGTGTTGTAGATGGCAAATGAGGCGCGGGCGCATCCGGGGATGCCGTAGCGTTCCATAAGGGGCTGGGCGCAGTGGTGGCCTGTGCGCACTGCGATGCCGAGTTTGTCGATGAACATGCCCAGGTCGTAGGGGTGGATGCCGTCGACGTTGAAGGATATTACGCCGGCTTTCTCCGGAGCGGTGCCGTAGATGCGCAGGCCGTCGATTTCGGCTGTCATGCGGGCGGTGGTGTATCCGAGCAGGTCGTGCTCGTGGGCGGCAATGGTGTCGATGCCTATTTCATTTATGAAGCGGAGGGCCTGGCCGAAGGCGGCGATGCCGACATAGTCGGGGGTTCCGGCCTCGAACTTGAAGGGGATGTCGGCAAAGGTGGTGCCATGGAAACTTACGTGGTCGATCATCTCGCCGCCGCCCTGATAGGGGGGCAGGCGGTGTAGCCACTCGCGCTTGCCGTAGAGCACTCCCACGCCCGTGGGGCCGTACATCTTATGAGATGAGAAAACGTAGAAATCGCAGTCCATGGCCTTGACGTCGACGGCCATGTGCGGGGCTCCCTGGGCGCCGTCGACCACTACGGCGGCTCCGACGCGATGAGCCTCGGCGGCAATCTCGGCCACGGGGTTGACGGTGCCGAGCACGTTGGAAACCTGGCAGACAGACACCACCTTGGTCTTTTCCGAGAGCATCGAGCGGAAAGCGTCCATGTCGAGGAGCCCTTCGTCGGTGACGGGTATGGCCTTGACCTCGACGCGCTTGGTTTGGCCGATGAGCTGCCATGGCACAATGTTGGAGTGGTGCTCCATCTGGCTCACGATTATCTCGTCGCCGTCGGCGAGCAGTTTGCCCATCGACGATGCCACGAGGTTGATGCCCTCGGTGGTGCCTCGGGTGAAGATAATCTCGTCGGTTGAGTCGGCGCCGATGAAATCGGCCACAGCGCAGCGGGTGCGCTCCTGGGCTTCGGTGGCGCGTTGCGAGAGGAAATGTACGCCCCGGTGGACGTTGGCTTTCGACTCAAAATACATGCGCTCGATTTCGTCGACGACTCTGCGCGGGGTCTGCGACGACGCCGCATTGTCGAGATATATCAGGTCCTTGCCGTAGATTTTCGACGACAGGATTGGAAACTGGCTGCGGATTTCTTCGATGGTCATTTCTGTCAGATTTTACAGTCGGCGCAGCGTGCGGCCTCGCCGCTGAGACGGCGTTCGACGAGTTGGTGGAGGCGTGTGCGCAGGGCGTCGATTTCCACGGTGTCGATCACGTCGGACATGAATGCCTGCATGAGCATCATCTTGGCCTCGGCCTCGGGGATGCCGCGCGAGCGCATGTAGAAGAGGGCGTTGGCGTCGAGTTGGCCCACGGTGGCTCCGTGGGAGCATTTCACCTCGTCGCAGTTGATTTCGAGGCGCGGGCGGGTGTACATGCGCGCGTCGGCCGAGGCGAGGATGTTGCGGTTGGTCTGTCGGGCGTCGGTGAACCGGGCGGCCTCGTCGACAATTACCGTGCCGTAGAACGAGCCTTGGCTTTGGTCGTCGAGTATGTATTTGAATATCTGCTCCGATGTGGATTCGGGGAAATGATGGCCCACGCAGGTGAAATTGTCGACAACCTGGTCGGCCATGCCGATGGCCATGCCGGTGAGGCGTGTCGAGCACGACGGGCCGGAATGGTCGATGAAATAGTTGTTGCGGGTGCGGCCGGCCATCAGGGTGGTGCCGTTGAGGGAGAAGCGGCTGTGGGCCTGCTGGTCGACAAACAGCTGGCTTACGCGTGCGGTGTCGTCGGACGATTCTTCAAGGTCGTACCAGTCGAAGCGTGCGTTTTCGCCTACGAATATCTCAATCACCTGGTTGGAGAGGCATGGCACATTGCGCTCCTGGGTGTGGTCGCACACAAGAGCGCGGGCGTCGGCTCCCTGCTCCATCACCACGAGCACGCGCCGGGTGGCCATGACAGGGGCTGTGGGGTTGAATATGTTGATAAGCTGGAGCGGACGGTCGACAGCGGTGCCGGCCGCGATGTGGATGAACACGCCGTCCTGGGCGAGGAGCGTGTTGAGGTCGGCGGCGGCGTTGCGGCCCGAAGCAAGGCGTCCGTAATATTTTTCGATGATTTCGGGATGCGTTTCGGCCGCGCGTGCCAGCGAGCAGAAAGTGACTCCTTCGGGCATGTTACGCTCGAGCGACGCAGAGGGGCGGAACGTGTCGCCGACAACCACGCCGAGAAGAGTCGAGATGTTGGGCACTCCGCAGTGCATGGTGGCGGTCATGTCCACAGGCATGGCCATGCGGTTGATGTTCACGCCGAAATCGGGGGCGAACATTTCGTCGATGGATATTGCGGGGTAACTTTTGTCGCCTTTTCGGGGGAAACGTGCTGCGGCAAGCCGGGCGAGCGCGTGTGGGCGCAGGCGGTTTAGGGCCTCGGGTGCATGGGCGCATATTGTGGCGGCATGCTCGTCGTAGAGGCGGATATATTGAGTGAGGCTATCCATGGGTCAATCTTTGCTGTCGACAGTGTCCTTAATCCAGTCGTAGCCGCGTTCTTCGAGTTCGAGGGCGAGTTCGGGGCCGCCGGAGTGTACGATTCGGCCTTTGTAGAGGATATGCACGAAGTCGGGTCGGATGTAGTCGAGCAGACGCTGATAGTGGGTGATTACGATGGTGGCGTTGCGCTCGGTTTTGAGTTTGTTTACGCCGCCGGCCACAATGCGCAGTGCGTCGATGTCGAGACCCGAGTCTGTTTCGTCGAGAATGGCGAGTTTTGGCTCGAGCACGGCCATCTGGAAAATCTCGTTGCGCTTTTTCTCGCCGCCGGAGAATCCTTCGTTGACCGAACGCGACGCGAGTTTGTTGTCGAGTTCGACGATGGCGCGTTTCTGGCGCATCATTTTCAGGAACTCGCTGGCCGACAGAGGGTCTTGGTGCAGATATTTGCGCTTGGCGTTTACGGCGGCGCGCATGAAGTTGACCATCGACACGCCGGGAATCTCCACGGGATACTGGAACGAGAGGAAAAGCCCCTCGTGGCTGCGGTCTTCGGGGGAGAGGTCGAGCAGGTTTACACCCGAAAGTGTGGCCTCGCCGCCGGTGACGGTGAACCGGGGGTCGCCGGCAAGCACACCCGAGAGCGTGCTTTTGCCCGAGCCGTTGGGCCCCATTATGGCATGTACCTCGCCCGGGCGCACAGTAAGGTCGATGCCCCGTAAAATCTCTTTATCGTCGATACCGGCCCGCAGCCCGCGGACATTCAGCAATATGTCTTCCATCTATGGTGTTGTTTTGTCGTTAATAGTAAATAGGTGTAATTTTCATCTTTTGCAATTCATACACGGCAAAGCCGTGATTCCTTGGATAACCGGGTATGGAGGCGAAGCCGACATGCCCGGTGTATGTGGTGTGACAATCATGCACTGCAAAGCAGTGCCTCGTGCCATGGTTGGCATAATCGAACGCTCCGGCCGGCCTGCGCTCCAATACTGCGATTGATTGGCTTTTTCCTAACCACGCATGTCGGCTGCGCCTCCATACGTGGTTAACATAAGAGCCACGGCTTCGCCGTGATTATGCCGTATATCTTTTGTCAGCCGACGGAGCCTTCGAGGGTGACGGAGAGCAGGCGCTGGGCCTCGACGGCAAATTCCATCGGGAGTTTGCTCATCACTTCCTTGGCGTAGCCGTTGACGATAAGTCCCACGGCTTCCTCGGTGGGGATGCCGCGCTGGTTGCAGTAAAAAATCTGGTCTTCGGATATTTTCGATGTGGTGGCTTCGTGCTCGACCACGGCGGAGTCGTTTTTCACGTCGATATACGGGAAGGTGTGCGCGCCGCAGGTCTGGGACAGGAG
>CANRZQ010000230.1 GCA_947644475.1 uncultured Muribaculaceae bacterium | reverse complement strand
GAACTTGAGCTGTCGGAGATAAGCGCATGGCTTGCCGGGCGAAGCCGTTCGGTTGTCATATTCGATACGTCGTATTGCTCTCCGCTTGCATGGGAAGATGTGGTTGATGCCAATGGAAAAGCCGCAAAGTTCATATCCATCGGAGTGCTTCCCCTGCCGGAGGGGCTGCAAAAGAAAACAGATGCGTCAATATCGCTGTTCGACAGCCGGACGGCCATAGAATCGACACTGCGCAAATATATTATAACCGACTCTGCCGACGATTACCCGGAACTGACAATGCGCGAGCGCGAGATTGTGGTAGGCATTGCCAAAGGATTGTCTAATAAGGAAATAGCCGAAGAACTGCATGTGTCGGTCAACACCGTCATGACCCACCGCCGCAATATCGCGTCCAAACTCGAGATTCACTCCCCGGCCGGACTCACTATCTACGCCATTGTTACCAAACTTGTCGACATCACAGAAGTGCAGATGTCGTGAGGCTTAGATTGAGATGCCGATAAAAAATTCAAAATTGATGCCGGGCATCGGGCGCGAGAGCACCGACAGGTAATCTTCGTTGAACAGATTGTTGACAGCAAGTTTAAAGTCGAGCCCTACATTGCGTAGGGCTATTTTTTTGCCCAGGGATATGTTGCTCATATAATAAGGAGGCAGGTGTCCGGTAAGTGTGCTTTCGTTGCTGCTCATGGTAAACCGTTCGGAATAGTGCGCCCACTTGTAAAGGAAACTCCATGTGCGCCATGTAAGCCGGCCTGTCACCGAGGCCGATGTGCGTGGCACGTAGGGCAGCTGCTTGCCCACCGACTTGTCGGCCTCTGTCATCGGTTCGCCACGGTTTACCGACGGCGTCCACGATAGCGAGCCATTGAGGTCGAGGAGCAGGTCGCTGCGCAGTTGAAGTGAAAGGTCGGCTTTGGTCTCGATGCCGTAGGCGTGCACTTTCTTTACATTCCGAGGCGAGAAAAAACCTTTTGTAGTCGGAAGCCATAATATCCAGTCGTCGATATAAGAGTCGAACCAAGTCACCGATCCGGTCAAGGCATATGTGTGCGAGCGGCCGATGTCGAAACTCACCCCGGCATCGTACGACAGCCCGCTTTCGCTTTTCAGGTCGGGATTGCCGCCGGGCAGGAAATACATGTCGTTGAGCGAGGGGAAACGGTAGTTGCGGCTTACCGAGGCTCTGGCCATCACGTTGCCCTTGCGCGAGATCACACCGTCGATGAAAAACGCGGGGATTATCGGCGCCCATTTCGTGCCCGACATTTCTTGTCGGAACACCACCGACATGCCGAGGCGCGAGTTCGGTTGCCACTTGGCCGACACGGCTCCCGACAGGTCGATGCGCCCCTTGTCATATCCCACTATTGCATCGTTGCCGTCGGTAGTCACAATATTTTTGTCGCGTGCGCGCACCAGGTTCTGGTGTGCCGATATGCTTGCGGTGAAGAGCCAGTGGCGGTCGTGAGTGTAGACATTTCCCTCGGCTCGGCCGAAGAAAGTGTTGACATACGACCGCGAGCGGGTCATCACAGCCATTGGCCCTTCGCCACCCACGGCGCGCTTGTAGTCGTAAGCCATCACAGTATGCACATATCCGGCTCGAACGTCGGTATTCCATCCCTGTCCGCGGTTGTGGCCCCACGACAGCACAGTGCGTATGGTCTGCTCGCGCTGGCGGTTTTCGAAGTCGGTCTCGGCATAGTCGGTTGTGAGCAGAGGCAGTTCGCGGTTGGAATTGATATACCATGCATTCAGGCCGAGGCGGTTGCCGTTCAGGTCGTTGTAATACACCTCCTGCAATGCGTGAAAATCCTTGAACGCCCCCGACACATTCTTTTCTTTCGGATGATACTGCCCGATGATATTGTGATTGTCGTCGTAGATATTTTCCTTCTTGTCGTGGTTGGTATACTTGTAATCGTTTGGCGACGAGGAATATACCACGCGTGTCGACGATGTCCATCTGTCGTTGTGATACGTGAGCCGGAGGTATTCGTCAAAAGTGGAGAATGAGCCGATTCCCTGCACATATTGCCCGTGAAAGCCATCGGGAGCGTCGGCCGCCGTGGCAAGCCGCACAAGGCCGCCGAGGCCACCGCCGGTTTCGCCTACCGACGATGAGCCGTGAAGCAGCGAGGCATTATCCACAAAATAACTTGGGATGGTCGAGAAATCTGTCATGCCAAGCATTGGGCTGTTGATGTTAAGCCCGTTCCATGTCACCTGCGTGTGGCTGGGGCTTGTGCCGCGGAACGCCACGGTGGAGAGCGTGGCACGGCCGTAACTCTTTACGAATATGCCGGAATTGAATGTGAGCACGTCGGCCATCGACAGCGCAACATTTTCTTTCAATTCCAGCGAGTCGAACCGCGTTTTCTGCACGCCGATTTCCTTCATTGGCCTGCGTCCAATCACCGTCACCTCCCTCAACTCACGTTGCGCGCTGCAAGAGATGCTCAGCACAATGCACAAAAATATAAGGCATAATTTTAGAGTGTAGGGACGCACGGTTCGTGCGTCCGGCAATGTTTGTTGCGAATCTCGGAGTGTTATTTGCGGACGCACGAGCCGTGCGTCCCTACACATGCCATATGTTTTCATGAAATCGTGCATTGTGTCGAGCATTTATTTAAAGGCAAAGGCGCCGGGGGTGATTCCGGCATAAAATTCGTCGATGAGGCGGGCATGGCTGTCGTAGCGGTATATTTTGCCGGGCTGCTGATAGTCGATGGCATCGGCAATGTAAATGTCGCCCGACAGAGGGTCAACCGTAAGTCCGTAGTAAATTGTGCCGCGCGACTCGATAAGGGGGGTGAATGGCAGGCGGGGAGCCGAGGCCGTCATCTGCCAAAGGTCGTCGTTGAGCCAGAACAGACGGGTGCCGTCGCCGTTGGTGCAAAGTTCCGAAGGATTGTCGCCGAGAGCGAACTCAAACACGGCCTCTACGGAGAATGTCTCAGGGTCGATACGGTAAAGAGCCGGCGTCTCATAGCCATATGGCGAGCCTTCATATCCGCCGTTGCATATCGTCCATAACTTGCCATAGGCGTCGGCAACGAGCGATTGTGGCTGTATGCCCACGGTGAGCGACTCTACAACGCGGTCGGCCGTGGTGTCGATTTTGATTATGCGGTTCTGGTAACTGAAACAGTTGCAATATACATATTTGCCTATCTGCACCATCTGCTCGGTGGAGCCTGAGGCCATGGCCATGTCGGGCACCTCGATATATCCTGTTATCTCATATCGGCGCGGGTCGACTATGGCGATGCGGTTGTCCCAAATCTGCGACACATAAGCCTTTTCGTCGGACACGAAATGGATATAGCGCGGTGATGTAAAACCCTCGATGCGTCCTGTCTCGCGGCAGTTGTCGGCATCGATTGCGAATATTACATGGCTGTTGTTTACCACAATCCATCCCCGGCCGTCGCGCACGGTCATCGATTGGGCCACGTCGCCGAGTTTGAATCCGTTGGCGCGCAGGAAAACCTCGGTCTGCACTTCTTTCGTGTCAGGATCGTAGTAGCAAAGGGAGGCATTGCCATATTGGAAGTTGCCCTCATTGATTATAAACAGGCCTTGTCCGCCGGTTTTGATTTCCTCGGGGTCGACATAATCCCATTTCATGCACGAGGCCATAGCCACGGCCATGAATAAAAATGCCAAAGTCCTGTGTAACATTATGGTTTAATTCTACTGTGGTTCTGTAAAAATATATTTCGAATCAAAGTCAATATCGTATCGGGTAAGAAATTCCATATATTCATCAAGCAACCCTTTTTTCAAATGGTGTTGGGGCTGATTGACTATATATGCTTTTGTTGCCTGAACCACAGATGCTGAAACACTGAAACAGCCGTAGCCCTCCTGCCAATAAAACCGGCATGGTATAAGATGGTTATCTTTAATCCACGCAGATGAAGACAGTTTAATGTCTTTTACCAAGTCGGATACCGCGCATGATGGGCTTAGCCCCATTAATATATGAATATGATCGGGCATCCCCCCAATTTGAATAGGTGTGCACCCTTTGTTAGTAATTACAGTACCGATATATGAATAAAGGCGATTGGCCCATGAAGGATGTATTGCGGCTCCACGGCTTTTAATCGCAAAGATTAAATGAATGTATACCTGAGTATAAGTATTTGCCATATATCGGGGATATGAGTGTCTCCGTAGGAGACGAATAGTGTAGCGCGGGGCGACAGCCCCGGGGTTTGAATTGACGTTTTGGAAGCGACCGGTTTACCGGTCGAACATATTCTTTAACCGAGTTCGACCGGTAAACCGGTCGGCCTGCATCTGCAAAAAATACCCGGGGCTATCGCCCCGCGTTACAATCTTTGTCTCCTACGGAGACATGTGCAAATATAGGCATAATTACGCAATTATTGAAAAATCCCCGGTGCCACCGTTTGGGGCGGCATCGGGGAAAGGGCAGAAAATTTGAATTAAATATTGTCAATCAA
>CANRZQ010000229.1 GCA_947644475.1 uncultured Muribaculaceae bacterium | reverse complement strand
GCGTAACCCCCGGTATCGACAATGTAATTATCCGTGGCATTGGAGCGAGCGATAGCGTAGCGTTCTACACCACGGCTGGCATAGCAGAACGCTCCGGCCGGCCTCCGCTCCAAGTCCCCCAATTGCCGACTTTTTCCGTGGGTTCGGTCGAGGCTTCGCCATGCCCTCACCCACGGCTACTTTCTTGAATCGCTACGCGATTCTGTGATACATCCTTGTTTGAATCGCATAGCACGGCTCTATTAGATTATCTTTTAAAATTAAAATCTACAACATTCAATTATTTGTTTATAATATGTATAATCAGAACAACAACATTCAGGTCACTCCCAAACTCATCAAATGGGTGGTTACAGGTGTGGCCGCACTCGTGGTCGTGATAGTGGCCATGGCTTTTATCACTCCGTGGTACAACGTATGGTCGCAGGAAATGGAAGGCAAGGCCGAGTTTGCAAAGGCCGAGCAGAACCGCAAGATTAAAATAGAGGAAGCCAAGGCCAACCTCGAGGCCGAGAAACTCAACGCTCAGGCCGAAATCGAGCGCGCCAAAGGCGCCGCCGAGGCAATCCGCATCGAAAACGGCTCGATTACGCCCACTTATATCCAGTATCTGTGGGTGCGCCAGCAGTCCGACCTCAGCAACAAGACCGTGATCTACGTGCCCACCGAGACCAACCTGCCCATCCTCGAATCCACCCGCGCCCTCTCAATTCCGCAAGAATAATCTCATTTATAAATAATGGAAAATAATAAAAAGACGCATCTTACAGGCTTGACCGAGGCACAGGTTCTCGAAAGCCGCGCCAAGCATGGGGCGAATATTCTCACGCCCCCGGCAAAGGATCCGCTGTGGAAGAAATTCCTTGAGAAGTTCGGCGATCCGCTCATCATAATCCTTCTTGTGGCCGGCGTGCTCTCGATTGGCATCTCGTGCTATGAATTCTGGGGCCTTGGCGAAGGCTTCGGCGTGTTCTTCGAGCCAATCGGCATCTTCATCGCCATCTTGCTCGCCACGGGGCTTGCATTCATATTCGAATTGAAAGCCGACAAAGAGTTCTCGCTTCTCAACCAGGTGAACGACGACGAGCCGGTGCGAGTGCTCCGCAACGGCACCACAATCGAGATTCCCAAAAAGGACGTTGTCGTTGGCGATGTTGTCTACCTCTCCACCGGCGACGAGGTGCCGGCCGACGGCACGCTCGTAGAGGCAGTGACCCTCACCATGGACGAGTCGACCCTCACCGGCGAGCCCGCTTGTCACAAGACTACCGACCCTGCCGATTTCGACAAGGATGCTACCTATAAGAGCAACTATGTGCTCCGTGGCACCAAGGTGATGGAAGGCCACGGCATATTCGTGGTTGAGAAAGTCGGCGACGCCACCGAAAACGGCAAAGTGTTTGAGGAAGCCCAGATCGACGACAGCGTGAAGACTCCGCTCAACGAGCAACTCGACGGCCTTGGCGACCTCATCACCAAGGTAAGTTACGCTTTTGCCGCCCTCATTATCGTTGGCCGCTGTGTTATGTTCTATTTCGACCCGAATTTCGGCGAGATTCCCGGCGGATTCTTCTCCGTGAACTTCGGCGCCTACCTTTTGCAGACCATCATGATTGCCGTCACGCTCGTTGTTGTGGCCGTGCCCGAAGGCCTGCCCATGGCCGTGACCCTCTCGCTGGCCTACTCGATGCGACGCATGCTCAAAACCAACAACCTTGTACGCAAGATGCACGCTTGCGAGACAATGGGCGCCACCACCGTGATATGCACCGACAAGACCGGCACGCTCACCCAGAACCGCATGCAGGTGGCCGAGGCCAATTTCTATGGCGACACTCCTCAGGCAATCATCGAGGAAGGCATAGCCGTGAACTCCACAGCCACCCTCGACCTATCCGGCGCGACGCCCAAGGCACTTGGCAACCCCACCGAGGGCGCACTCCTTCTCTGGCTCAACGCCAAGGGCAAGAATTATGAGGAAATAAAGGAAGCCGCCACACGTGTCGACGAACTGCCGTTCACTACCGAGCGCAAGTTCATGGCCACCATTGTGCGCTCTGCCGTCACCGGCAAATTGATGCTTTATGTCAAGGGCGCGCCCGAAATCGTGCTTGGCCTCTGCCGCAACATAGCCGGGGGAGTCACCAAGGAAGAAATCGGCAATCAGCTGCTCGCATTCCAGAACCGCGCCATGCGTACGCTCGGCTTCGCCTATCAGGAACTCGAATCGTCCGACGGCGTTATCGACAACGGCCGCATCAACGCCGATAACCTTACGTTCGAAGGCATTGTGGCCATTTCCGACCCTGTGCGTGCCGATGTGCCCGACGCTGTAAAGGAATGTCTCGATGCAGGAATCAACGTGAAGATTGTTACCGGCGACACTCCTGCCACTGCCCGCGAGATTGGCCGCCAGATCGGACTTATCACCGATGCCGACGGCAAGGAATGCATCATTACCGGCCCGGAATTTGCCGAACTCACAGACACGCAGTTGCGCGAGCGCGTAGGCGATTTCAAGATTATCGCCCGTGCACGTCCCACCGACAAGAAACGCCTTGTCGAGGCATTGCAGGCCAACAATCAGGTAGTGGCCGTGACAGGCGACGGCACCAACGACGCTCCGGCGCTAAATGCAGCCCATGTAGGCCTCTCGATGGGCGACGGCACATCTGTGGCCAAGGAAGCCTCGGACATTACTATCGTCGACAACTCGTTCTCGTCGATTGGACGTGCCGTGATGTGGGGCCGCTCGCTTTTCCAAAATATTCAGCGTTTTATCCTCTTCCAGATGACTGTGAACGTGGCCGCATGCTTCATCGTGCTTGCGGGCGCATTCATGGGCACCGAATCGCCCCTTACCGTAACGCAGATGCTGTGGGTCAACCTTATCATGGATACCTTTGCGGCCATGGCCCTTGCCTCGCTGCCTCCGTCGGAGAGCGTGATGCGTGAGAAGCCCCGCGACCGCAACGCATTCATCATTTCCCGCAAGATGTGGACGTCGATTATCGGCGTAGGCGGCCTTTTCTTCTTCCTTCTTCTTGGCCTGCTTTACATCTTCGAACATGCCGACATCACCTCGATGAGCCAGTTTGCCGGCCTGAGACTTGGCGCAAAAGACGCGCTTACCCCTTACGAACTGAGCCTGTTCTTTACAATCTTCGTGTTCCTTCAATTCTGGAACATGTTCAACGCCCGCGCCTTCATGTCGGGCAAGTCGGCCTTCCATTTCAAAGGATGCAGCGGCTTCGTCACCATCGCGCTTGCAATCCTTGCCGGACAGATAGCCATTGTTGAACTCGGCGGAGAATTTTTCAGCGTCACCCCGCTCCGTTTCATGGACTGGGTATGGATCATAGCCTCCACCTCGCTGGTGCTCTGGATTGGCGAGCTAATCCGCCTGTTCAAGAAATAAGCATAGCATACATAAGTGTAATAACGGGCGCATGGGTTGGCACATGCGCCCGTTTTTCTCAAAAAAACATTACAAAGGAGGCTCGAAGTGCAATTTTTTCGATAAGATTAAACCTCATGTTAAAATAATTTGTAACTTTGCAATTCAAATCAACCATTCTATTTATTTACCGATATGAGAAAAAATATTGTAGCCGGCAACTGGAAGATGAACACCACTGTTCCCGAAGGTGTTGCCCTCGCTAAGCAGGTCTGCGACGACCTCAAAGGATTCAAGGCCAACTGCGATGTAGTGATTTGCGTTCCCTTCACACATCTTTGCCCTGTCAACGATGTAATCGACCAGGCTGTTGTAGGTCTTGGTGCAGAAAACTGCGCCGATCACAAATCCGGAGCATACACCGGCGAAGTTTCCGCCGCTATGGTTGCTTCCACCGGTGCCAAATATGTAATCCTCGGCCACAGCGAACGTCGCCAATACTATGGCGAGACAGCCGAGACACTCCGTGAGAAAGTGGCTCTCGCCCTCGAAAACGGCCTCACCCCCATCTTCTGCATCGGCGAAGTGCTTGAGGAACGCGAAAACGGCACATTCAACGACGTAGTCAAGGCTCAGATTGTCGACGGCCTCTTCAACCTCACCGCCGAAGAATTCGGCCGCATCATCCTCGCATACGAACCCGTATGGGCTATCGGCACAGGCAAGACTGCCACACCCGACCAGGCCGAGGACATGCACGCCCACATCCGCGCCGTCATCGCCGACAAATATGGCAAGGAAGTTGCTGAAAACACCTCGATTCTCTATGGCGGTTCGTGCAAGCCCTCCAACGCAGCCGAACTCTTCGCCAAACCCGACATCGACGGTGGCCTCATCGGTGGCGCTTCCCTCAAATCTGCCGATTTCATGGGCATCGTAAAGGCATTCTGATAACCATCTTATAAAGAAGTCCGGAAACCTCTCCGGAGGCTCCGGGCTTCTTCCATTATCATTTTATATGCGTCAGTATTCTGCAATAGCCATAGCGGCATTATTAATTTCCGTGTGTCCTTTCGCCGGGGCGCAGACCGT
>CANRZQ010000228.1 GCA_947644475.1 uncultured Muribaculaceae bacterium | reverse complement strand
TACCATCTGCGTCTCCGCAAGATAATACTCGACGAAATCGAGCGCAAGCGCGCCAACAAAAACTGACACAATGACGCCCTACACACTCAACATACGGGGCACCCTCCACACATTCAGCGAGCCGGCGGTGATGGCGATACTCAACATCACCACCGACTCGTTCTACTCCCAAAGCCGCACCCCCGCGTCGTCCGACGAGATAAGCCGCCGGGCCGAGGCTCTGATAGGACAAGGCGCGGCATTTATCGACATCGGCGCATACTCCACACGCCCCGGAGCCGTCGACATACCTGCCGACGAGGAGACGCGCCGCATCACACTGGCCGCAGCCGCAGTGCGCCGCGTAAGCACCGACATACCCATTTCCGTCGACACATTCCGAGCATCAGTGGCCAAGGCTGCCGTCGACGCCGGAGCCGACATTATCAACGACATATCCGGAGGCCTCTACGACCCCGAGATGCTCCCGACGGTAGCCGCTCTCCGCGTCCCGTACATCCTCATGCACCTGAGGGGAAACACACCGGCCGAGATGCACGCGCCGCAGACCTACTCCCACCCTGCGGCCGAGGCGCTAAGCGAGACCGCACGCCGCATCGACGCAGCACGATCCGCGGGCATTGCCGACATCATAGCCGACCCCGGATTCGGATTCAGCAAGAATCTTGAACAGAACTACAACATACTCGCCCACCTGAGCCTGTTTCAGGCTCTTGACTGCCCCCTGCTCGTGGGCATCTCGCGCAAGTCGATGGCGACACGCCTGCTCGGCATCACTGCCGCCGATGCCCTAAACGCCACCACCGTGCTCAACACCATGGCCCTAAGTGGCGGAGCAGCAATACTCCGCGTCCACGACCCCGCCCCCGCCGTCGAGGCAATAAAAATATATCTCGCCCTCATCAACAACCTTTAAGGTCATTATAGACCTTAAAGACCTTAAAAGACCTTAAAGACAATGCTTGAATTCAGCATAAAAGACGCCATCGACATAATCCTCGTAGCCGTTCTTCTCTACTACATATACAAACTGATGAAAGAATCCGGCACGCTCAACATCTTCTATGGCGTGATGGCCTTCATAGTGGTGTGGGTGCTCGCCTCAGAGATATTCACCATGCGGCTCATCGGCGGCATCCTCGACAAATTCATGAGCATAGGGCTGCTGATTCTCGTGATTCTCTTTCAGGACCAGATAAAACGCTTCCTTGTAGAACTTGGCTCCCACAAACGCTGGAGTTTTCTGCGCAACATATTCAGCCACAACAAAATGGAACTCGATGCCGACCGCGCCCGAGCCAACGTGATGCCAATAGTGTATGCATGCATGTCGATGGCAAAATCGCGCACCGGCGCACTGATTGTGATCGAGCAGACAATGCCGCTCGACGCTTACGAGCACACCGGCGATGAAATCGACGCGCGCATCAACACACGCCTTATCGAAAATATCTTTTTCAAGAACTCACCTCTCCACGACGGCGCCCTCATCATCTCAGGCGACACGATAAAGGCCGCAGGGTGCATCCTGCCTGTGAGCCATGCCGACGACATCCCCCGCTCGCTGGGCCTGCGCCACCGCTCGGCCCTGGGCATAGCCCAAGCCACCGATGCCGTAGCCATCGTCGTTTCCGAAGAGACAGGACGCATATCGGTGGCACGCCGCGGCGAACTCACCACCAACGTGTCGTCGGCCGAACTCGAACAGATTCTGTCGACCCTCTCACCGGCCTGAGCGCAACAGCTGCTCGTAGATAGCGGCATCCTCCGGCATGTAGCAGCAGAATGTGACAGTGCCGGGGAAATCTGTGTGCATACGCCGCATCACCGTGTCGAGGGCTATGCGTGCCGCCTCTTGGCGCGGAAAATGATACACCCCGGTGGACACACACGGAAATGCCACCGAATGAAGATGAGCCTCGACTGCAAGGTCTATTGCAGTGTTATAGCACGATGCCAGAAGAGAGGCCTCGCCCGAGTCGCCGCCCCGCCAACGCGGACCCACGGTATGAATCACATAATCCGACGGCAACCTGTAAGCCCCGGTCATACGGCTCTCGCCGGTAGGGCATCCGCCTAACTTGCGGCACTCCTCCAGCAATTCCGGACCGGCCGCACGGTGGATTGCTCCGTCGACTCCGCCGCCGCCAAGCAGCGACGAATTGGCAGCGTTGACAATAGCATCCGTTTCAAGGCGTGTGATGTCGCCGGTAACGACCTGTATACGCCGCCTCACATCCACATCAATCCCCACAGGCTCATGATAGCAATAGCGTGCAAGCCACTGCCGCTGCTCCGGAGTGGAAATCTCACAGTATTCCGATATGCAGGGGCCTGCGGCAAGGTCGCGCGCCAGAGCCTCAGTGGCATCGCGCAATTCAAGGGCGCGGAGATATTTTTCAGGTATCGCCCTGTATCCAAGCACGGCACCGATAAGATTGCCGGTAATCGCGCCCGTAGAGTCTGAATCGCCGCCATGGTTGACCGATGCCGCCAAGGCAGACTCAAAATCTCCGATATGCCGCGCCGTGCAGTAAATTGCTATCGCCAAAGCCTCGTCGCCTACCCAGCCCTCGCCGATGCAGCGCACAGCGTCAGAGTCGCGCATATCCTCCGATACAAGCCGCAAAGCCCGGCCGCAAAGCCCGGAAAGAGCCTCTACATCGCGGCTCTCATCGGGGTAAAGACGGCGCAAAGTATCAAGGCCCTCATTGACAAAACGCTCAAACATCGGGCGCGTCACCGCGCCCTCGCAGCCGAGGATGCGCAGGAGCAAGTCTGTGAGCAGCGCGGCAGGCAGCCATCCTAAGGGATGCTTATGCGTGATACGCGCAACCTCGCCGCCCGTCTTCACAACATAATCGCGCCCCTCGGCTGCCGTCAGGTCGGCAAACTTGCGTCCCAGAAGCGCAACGGGAGCCACACGCATCACACCGCCGCATCCCTTGCTGTTGTTGCGCACATCCTCGCCGCTGTCGAGCGAGCGGAGAGCCGAGATGCAGGTATTGCCGGGCGCCCGTCGATGATACAGGCCGGGGACACGCGCCGTCCATGTAAACACTTTTATGCCTGCCGCGCCGCGTCTCATATTCACGTCCTCATATGTCTGCGTCTGCGTGTGCAGCCAGTCGAGATAGGCATAACTCACATAGTCGCTCATGCGGCCCATGATGCCGCGCATCGCTCCGCGAGTCAGCCCCATAAGCAGCCCGGCGGCAGTGAATAGAGTCATCTGCGTGTCATCCGACACAAGGGCCATGCCCGAGCGGCTGTCGACCGCATAATCCCTGATGCCTTCGGGACCGAAGCGGTGCTCAATATCGCGCAAAGAAAGAAATTCAACGGGATAACCCAAAGCATCGCCTGCGGCGCCGCCCACCAGGCAGCCCATCGCCTTGTCTTCAAACAAATCCATAACCGTAAATTTTAAATTTTACCGCAAATTACACAAATTATATTGATTACACAAATTTAAGTGTGATTTAGGCAAAATAGCGCAATCATATAAAAAGATTTCAAAAAAAATATTATCTTTGCGATTGGAAGCACTGCTATTCAAGCAAAAATCATTACTTGTTGTTTATATAAAAAAAAGCACTATGACACAAATCACTCTTAATATTGAAGACGCAAGAGATGTCAGCCTCATCAAAAAATTAATCTCGCGCATGAACGGCATAACAATAGCAAAGGCCCCACGCAAACGCAAGTCGGGCTACGAGCAAGCCTGCGAAGACATAGAGAATGGACGCGTAACGGAATGGGATTCTACAGAATCCATGTTCAAAGGCCTGGGCATCAATGTATAAAATCCGTACAACCCGTCATTTTGAAAAATCGCTCCGCCGTTGTGAAAAGCGCGGGCTACCCATGAAATTGCTTTTTGAGGCAATCGAGTTACTGCGTTGTACCGGAACATTGCCCATTGAAAAATATCGTCCTCATAAATTATCAGGCAAAAGGGAAGGACAATGGGAATGTCACATTAATGGAAAGAAAAGCGACTGGCTACTTGTTTGGGAGCAAGACGACACCAATCTCACCCTACTTCTTATCGACACCGGTTCTCATTCCGACATCTTTTGATTCAACCGTCAATGGGATTGTGTCGTTTTTACTCTTCGGTAATGGAATAGTTGAGGAATTCGACAAGCGGGGAGGCTGTGGCAAACAATTCGGCGCTGCGCTCGGGCCAGTCGGGGCTCTCGAAGAATGAGCGTGTGCACTTGTGGAACTTGCCGTAATGTTTCAGCCGCAACAGCGCAATCTGCGGGTGATCCTTGGCCCAGCCTTGCGGAGCGGTCTTGAGCCGTTCGCCAACCCATTCGCTGCCCCAGTCGCGCACGAAATCGGGCTGCGACACTATATCTTCAAGTTCTTCGATATTGTCAACTATGGCGTGGCGCAACTTGCGCAACAACGCCGAATCGGGACACCAGAGTCCGGCGTAGAGGCCATTTTCCTCCGGGCGCGGGTCAATTTGCAGATAGTATCCGGC
>CANRZQ010000227.1 GCA_947644475.1 uncultured Muribaculaceae bacterium | reverse complement strand
CAGGGGTGCGCGAGACCTATCATATTGCCAAGGTGGGCACCATTGCCGGCACCATGGTTCTGGAAGGCCGCATCCGCAAGGGCACGAAGGTGCGCCTCATCCGCGACGGTATCGTACGCTACACCGGCGAACTCGGCTCGCTCAAACGCTTCAAGGACGATGCCAAGGAAGTCCTCGCCGGACTTGACTGCGGTCTGTCGATTGCCGGATTCAACGACATCAAGGTGGGCGACATCGTAGAATGTTTCGAAGAAAAAGAAGTGTCGCGCACCATCGACTGATGACAATACATCTCAACATAGGATCCAATCTCGGCGACCGCCCGGCTTTGATTAGCCGGGCGGTTGCCCTATTGCGCGAAGCCTTTCCCGAGGCCCATTTCCGCGTGTCTGAGCCCGTTGAGTCGGAGCCGTGGGGATTTGTCTCGGAAAACACTTTTGTCAACGTGGGCGTGGCCATATGCGTCGCCGGAGATATCGACCCGGAAAAAGTGCTCGGCATCACGCAGGGCGTGGAAAAAGCCATCTCCCCGGCCTCCCACCGCAAGCCCGACGGCACCTACGCCGACCGCCTTGTCGATGTCGACATCATTGCCATCGACCCCGCGCCGGGACGCACCCTTGAATATCAATCGCCAACGCTTGTCCTTCCCCATCCTCGGGCCCGCCTGCGCGCCTTCGTGCTCGACCCCCTCTGCTCCCTGTGCCCCGGGCACCCGTTGCTGAAATAGATATAAAAAATAAAACCCCGCAGCTGCGGGGTTTTATTTTTTTCGATTTATATTGATTTAAATCGATATATTTCGACATAATTCGAGATGAATTCGGGAGCGATTATTTCAAAATCTTTTTGCCGTTCACGATATAGACTCCGGCGGGGAGGGCTTTGAGGTCGGAAGCGACGCGGATGCCCTGGAGATTGTAAATCTCGGAGGAAGCGTTGTCGCCCTCGATGGCGATAATGCCGGATTCCGCGTTGATGGCCACATTGTGGTTGGCCGAGGCGACAAATGTGTAGGAGCCGTCGTCGTTGGGGTCGATGGCCGTGCCGTCCACTGTCACGCCTTTGATGTTGGCGCTCTCGGAAGAGGCGATGGTGATTTCAGCGCCTTCGAGCACGTTTACACCGGTGGTGTAGGCTGCTTCGTCGCGCACGCGGTCGGAAGTGACGGTGATGTCGCCGGCGTTTTCAGCGGGAACGTCGAATGTTACGGCGCATGTGGCGGGTGCGCTGTTGTGGATGAACACCTTCACCACGTCGTTTTGAGCCAAAGAGAATTCATATCCGTTGTCACCTGCCACGATTTCCTCGTTGTTGAGGTAGATTTTGGGTTCGATTGAAGAGCCGTAGGGGAACGAGTAGCCGAAGCGGAAGGGATTCTCCTCATCGAGGAAGTCGAAGGTCTGATAGCCGCCTTTGTGGTTCACGTCGGAGTCGATGGGCAGATAGTCGTAGGTGAGGCCATCGGCCGACGATGCGATGTAAACGGTGTATTGGCTTGTCTCGGCGGGGGTGAGGTCAGACCAGAACATTGCGGTCTTGTCGCGTTCGGGACCCTTGGCCTCGATGTCGATTGTCATGCCGTCTTCCATGTCGATGGCGTGGCATCCGTAGTAGTCGTCGACACGTATGTCGAAGCCGTCGGCCTTGGCAGAGATGATTTCACCGCCGTTCACAGCCTTGATATAGAGGGTGGGAGGATAGGAGCCGGTGTAAGAGTAGGAGTTTGTTCCGGGGTTAAGCGCGATGACATCGCCGTAGGTGTTTTGTACGTGGATGTTGATAAGTTCGGGCTTGTTTACATTGATGGTGGCTGTGTAGGTGGGATATGTGCGGATGTCGAAGTTGAAATCGATGTCATCAATCACAGTGCCTGTCCAGCTGTAATAGGAGTATTGACGCTCGCCGTTGACGTATACGTTGTTTACATCGTATTTTTCTGTGTTGTACTGAATTTTGACGTATGCGCCGCGTTTCACTTCAATGCCTTCTGTGAAATCAACTGTGGCAAGGTCGACGGGTTCATAGTCGGCCTCGATAGAGGTGATGAAGTCGTCGACAAAGCCATTTTCAAAGGCGAATGTGAGTTTGGCGGGAGTGTCGGGGATAATGGTCTTTACTTCAACAAGGCATCCGTCGGTTACCTTTATAGAGTAGCTGGTTGAGCTGCTCGATGTCTGTTTCACGCCGTCGACCAGCACCTGGTAGATGGGTTTGTAGTCTTTTGTGGAGATGTTGATGTAGGGTTCCTGGCTGTCTTCGGGGTTGAACTTGATGATGTTGTCGCCGTTTGTGATGTCGGAGATTTCGGTGTTGCCTCGTCTGATTCTGAGGTTGTCGGCATTGTCGTCGATGTTTACGGTGCATGTGGCGGTGCGGAGGTCGTCTTTCGAAGCGGTCTCAATCTCATAGGTGCAGTTGCCGTATTTCTCCATGTAGTATATGGTGTAGTAGCCCCATGCCATGGTTTCTTCTACGGGGTCTTCGCCTTCAACAATGCGTTTCACGGATTTGAGGCCGTAGTCGCCGCTGGCACGAATTTGAAGAACCGGGTTGCTGTCGCTTATGGCGATTTTCTTCACAGTCACGGCATCGTTAAGAACTTCTGATACGCTGTAATTTATCATAAGTTCGGCCGAGCCGGGATTGTTCAGTTTGAATGTTACATCGTAGGCGGGATTCGGTTTCACGTGGAAGACATATGTGGTTTCGCCTGTCACCACTTCGTTGCCGGCAGTCCACGAGCCGGTAGCCGGGTTGTTCCAGGGCTCGCCGTTGCGGAAGCACCAGTTGTCGTCGTCATCGTAGTCGCGCGAGTAGAGGTCGGTGGCAAAAGAGAAGTAGATTTTCGAGCCGGCCATCACCGTGAAGTCGTCGTCCATGAAGTTGGGTGCGTTCTCTCCGTCGACATATACATATTTGATATAGTCCTCGGTGTCGGGGTTTGCAAATTGGAAATGCACGGGATACATCACAGCCTCGTATTCCTCGGCTACAACGGTGATGTCGGAATCGCCAAATTTATATACCGATTTTGCGTTAGTGCCAATATCGCTGATGTAAGTGTCAGAGTTGTTGTCGGTTACGGTGAGGGTCACATTCTTTTTCTTGGGAGTGATTCGGAATGAGAACCAGTTTTTATCATCTCCGAAGGAGGTGGACTCGATAGTGTTGTCGCCGTCGGTAATCACGGGGTTATAGCCGTTGTGGTCGCCGCCGTACCATTCAAAATTGAGAAGGTCGGCACCGGTCACGTTCATCTTCAGCGTCTCGGCATGGGCCTGCAATCCGGCCATTGCCGCAATCATCGCCATGATGAAAAATGAGTAGAATTTCTTCATACGGTAGATTTTAAGTTTATTGATTGGTTATTGTATTTTGTATGTTTGTTGCGTGTGGATTTGAAAGGTTCGTTACGGATGATATGTGTTTAGGGTGCAAATTTAATCATTTTTTTACGTGAAAGCCAAAAAAAATTTAATTTTAATACAAAAAATGAAAAATTTATTTGAAAACAGGAGTGTTTAACAGGTATATTTGATAATTTTTAACATTTTAAAAGAATGTTACAATCTTTATTGCGATGTGATGCAAGATTAATGCCTGTCGTGGCAATAGTATTCAAAATGTCAATCTTTCCCGTGTTCTGTTTGCAAATTGTTTTGCGCCTTATTATGCGTGCTATCTGTCGGTGTGTTAAAATGTTAGGTGCGCTTGGCTATATTTTGGAAATATATTATCTTTGTGGGGTAAAAAGTTGATAAATTTTAACAAAAATACACAAGATTCAGTCAATACTTAAAATTTCGTATGAAAAAACTTTTACTCTCGGCCCTTGCCGTGGCGTGTTGTGCCACTATGTGGGCAGAATCTACTCTTGACCTTAACAGCCGTGTGGCTCTGCGTCGCGCCCGCCTCGAGCAGCAGTCGCCCTCGGGCATGCACAGGGTAAAGGCCCGGTCAGGAGCCGTGAATGTGATGTCGGCCATCGTGCAGCTGGCTCCCGGCGCTTCCGCCTCCGATCTCGAGGGCGACGGCGTACAGGTGCTCGGCAGCCGCCACGGGTTCGCCTTTATCGCCGTTGATGCCGACAGGGCCGAAGACGTGAGCCGCCTTAAATGCGTGCGCCGCATGGAACTTGGCCGCACACGCTCGTTGAAACTGGACAAGGCGCGTGCCGCTTCCGGCGTCGACAAAATCCACGCCGGCATCGACCTGCCCCAGCCCTACACCGGCAAAGGCGTGATTACGGGTATTGTCGACGGCGGCTTCGACCCCAACCATATCAATTTCCGCAATGCCGACGGCACAAGCCGTATCGGCCAGTTCACCACGGTGGATATAAACATGGGCGGCATCGCCTCCGGCACCGACCCCGTGACTATTAAAAAATATGGCCGTGACGAGATTTCCTCATACCGCACCGACGACGATACCCAATACCACGGCACGCACACCCTCGGCATCATGGCCGGTGGCTACCGCGGCAACGCCACCAT
>CANRZQ010000226.1 GCA_947644475.1 uncultured Muribaculaceae bacterium | reverse complement strand
TGTCGGGCGCGACCCCGAGATAAGATATATCGACACACGGCCTGTGGCCACGTTTTCGCTCGCCACCACGGAGCGGGCTCGCCGCACAGCCTCGGGTGTGGAGATTCCGGAACGCACCGAATGGCACAACATCGTGATGTTTGATTCCTCGGCGGAGATTGCCGAGAAATATATCCGCAAGGGCTCGCGCCTGCTCATCGAGGGCAAGTTGCGCACCCGCACGTGGCAGGACCACAACACGCTCAAACACACCATCACGGAAATCTACGTTGACACTTTCGAGATACTGAAATAGGCACAAACCTACAGCAACACGGCGAAGCCGTGATTCGTTTGTTAACCGCGTATGGAGGCACAGCCGACATGCGCGGTTGCTGT
The DNA here is from genome assembly GCA_947644475.1 of uncultured Muribaculaceae bacterium. Taxonomy (GTDB): domain Bacteria; phylum Bacteroidota; class Bacteroidia; order Bacteroidales; family Muribaculaceae; genus CAG-873. Next base: position 4,239 of record CANRZQ010000226.1, on the reverse strand, counting down.
ATGTCACGGTACAGGCACTGTGAAACTGTGCCTCGCACCATGTTCACCGCATAAATACGAGGCACACGCTTCGCGGTGCATTCCATTCTCCACGACCAAACCCCGCATGTCGGCTGCGCCTCCATACGGGGTTAACCAAGGAGCCACGGCTTCGCCGTGGATTATTCACAATCCGGAGGATTGTGTTCCCGGCAGGAAAAGCGGCTGCGTCCCGGAGGGGGCGCAGCCGCTTGGCGTATGGTGGTGATTGTAGATTAATAGACGAATTTGAGATCGTCGAGCCAGAGTGTGGAGCCGTCCTGGCCTTTGAAGTAGTCGCCTTCTTTCGAGGCGGAGGCTACGAGGATAAGGCGCGAGGGACGGATGTCGGTGCGTCGGTAGTCGAGGTTAATAGTGAACTCGGCCATGCCGGGGGTGGCCGACGGCTCGAAGATAATGCGGCCGTAGGCTATGACGTGGGCGGCATCCTTGCCGTCGGGCTCGAAGAGTTCGACTGTCTTGGTCTTGACAATCTTGGCAAATGTCTTGCCGTCGTACGACTCGGTGGCGTCGTCCATAAGAGCGACGTAGACGATTCCAAGGTCGTCGTCGATACTATTGTCTTTTTTGGTGCCATTGTATTTCTGGCTGCCACGTTCGTAGCGTGCGTATCCTTTGAGAGCCGCAGGGCGCGATGTCCATTCGCGTCCCCAGCCGAGGATGCCGTCGGTGCCGTCTGTCTCGAGATACTCTCCGGCGAAGACGTTGCCGGCGGCAAATTTGCCGAAGAAACCTACGCCGACAAACTGCGAGCGCATGCGGATCGAGGCCGAGCCTTCGGTTACATACGCAGCGTCGGTTTCCTTCTCGGTAATGTCCTTGCCAAGGGTCTGTGCGCCCTGGTTGCCGTTGCCCCAGAATTCGAAGGAGCCGGTCTGGGGGATAGCGCCTTTTCCGTCTACGGTAATCCAGTCCTCAAACGAGGCGTTGGACAACTGGCGGGCGGCTTCGGTGGTGAATTCGACGGGGTCGGAGGTATAGTCGGCTGTCGCGGCCACAACCTGATAGGTGGTGCCGGGTTCAAGGCCGGTGAGTTCGGCAGAGAAGCCGGTGCCGGATACGGTGGCGGCGGCATCGGTCCATGTCATGGAGCCTTTGGGAGCATAGGAGAACTTGATTGAGGATGTGTCGAGACCGTCGGCGTTACGTATCACGCCGGCAACGGTGGCTTTGGTAGCCCATACGCCGGCGTCGGCAACGGCCGACATGGCAATGGGTGCGCTGGATATATTTACGGTGAGCGTTTCCGTAGCAGACTTGCCGTTGATGTCGGCGGCGGTAACGGTAATGGTGTACACGCCGTTGGGGAGGGCTGCGAAGAATTCTTCCTCAAACGAGAGTTTGAGGTTGGAGATGTCCTTGTCTTCCTGATATACATATTCCCAGCGGATACCGGCTGCGCGGTACTGCTGCTGCACGGCCTCGGTGGCACGCATCAGGTTGGGATTGTTGTCGGGCAGGCCGAGTGTGGTAAAGGCGTCGCACTGCACGTTGCAGTCGCGCAGGGCCGCAGCGGCTGTGACATACAGCGATGTGCGCTCGGGCGCGTCGGGGTCCATCTGCACCGGTTCGGCGAGGTCGAAGCCCACGCCTTTGATTTCGGGAGCGGCCACAATCTGATATTCTTCCTTTACTTCGATTTCGGTGTCGTCGATTTCTATCTTGATGAAGCCGCCGCCGATTTCGTCGTTGTTTTCGGCGCAGGCAATCTTGAAGGCGTATTCATGGGCGGGAAGCACATTTTCGAGCACGCCGGAGCGGGTGAAGATGGTGCCGTCGGACTTCTTGCCGGTGAGCGTCCACGCAAGGTTTTTGTCGGTGGAGGGCATCATGAAATAAGCCTTGCGGGTGTCGCGGCCTTCGAAGGTGAGCTGTCCGCGGTCGTGGCCCACGGTGAGGGTGTAGTCGGAGAGCACGTTGTCGATTTCGTCGCCGTATTCCACGGAGGCCACGACGTTGGCAATCTTGCACACGAGTTTCACCTCGGTCTGATTGTTAGGAGTGATGTCGAACGGCACGTAAGCCTTGAAATACTGCTTCTCCCAGTCGGCGGAAGCGGAGTCGCCGGCCCAAGCCTCGGCCACATACGAGCCGGAGAGGAGCGTCACGGGGTCGGAGGGCAACTCGGCGGCGCCTATATACTGGCGCACGACCTTGCCGTTTTGAGAAATCCACACCAGCAGGCTTTCGCCAAGGTCGTCGATGGTGGCGGCGCGCGATGTGGGCTTTACCTTGATGTCGGCGTTGACCGAGGCCTCGATCATGAACGAGCCTTCGCCCGAGAGAGCCTCACGGTCGTCGGAGCATCCGACAGTTGCGACAGCGGCGAGCGACGCAACGAAAAGATATTTGAGATTCTTCATGATCTATCAGCTTTTGAATACGATGGATTTTGAAACTTTGTTTCCGGCGGCGTCAACCACGGTGATCGAGAATGTGTGGGTGCCGGGGAAGCCTGCGAGCAGTGGCACAAGGCCGGTGATGTCGAAGGGCACGTCGGTTTGGTCGAGCACGTCTCCCTTGACTTTCAGGCCGATCGAGGCGAGAGCGTCGCCAAGTTCGGGATACTCGTCGGTGTCGGGATTGGCGAGGTCGAACTCGGTGGGCATGAGCTCGCCTACGCTCTGAATAAAGGAGGCGCTGGTCGACTCGATTTTTACAAGCAGGTTCTTGACGCCTTTTTCCGAGTGGATGTTCACTACGTAGTTGTTGCCGGCGACCACGGGGTTCGGTGTCGAATCTTCATCTGCGAAATGCACATCGTCGGACTTAACCTGGATGTATTTCTCGGGGTTGTCGGAGGGGTCGACCGGGGGATTGGGCTTGTCGGGGTCTTCGGGGTCGACTTTGGGATCCTCATGACCGGGACGGTCGACTACGTTGTCGGCGGGGTCTTCCTCAACGGTTACGTTGCCGTCGATGTCGACTTTCTCCATGGTGTAGTCCACGTTGAAGCCTTGGTCGGGGCTGATTGTGCCTGACTCGCCCGGCACGGTGGGGTCGCCTTTCTTCAAGGTGAATGTGATGATGCGGTGCTGGCCGGCCTCAATGTCGGTGAGGGGCACGCGGATTTCCTCGTCGTAGCCCTGCACCTTGCCGGAGAATGTGGCGATAAGGGTCATCGAGGCGTCGACATACTGGAAGTAGCCGGTGCGGGTCTCGTTCTTGCCGAATTCGAGGCTGCCTTCATCGTTGGCGATAACGGTCACTTTTGCATCGTCGGCCATCGCTTCTTTGAGTTTGTCGTCGAATTTGATTGTTACGGCTATGTTGGCAAACTTGCACACTACGGGCTCGATTTCCGTAATCTTGTTGTTTTCGATCTTAAACGAGCGCGAGCCTTCGTAGTAGCGGCCTTCCCACTCGGCTTTCTGCACTTTGTGGGAGTAGGCCTTCACCGTGTAATCGCCCACGGGGAGTGTCACGATTTCGGGCATCGACGAATATGTCCAGTTATAGGCGAGCGCGCCCTGTGCGTCGTAAATCTCGACGAGGAACGAAGATGTATCGTCGGCCGAGGCACGTCCTTTGTTGGTCTCGATGTCTTTCTGCGCATCGACAACCTCGAGAGCCATTGATTTCAGGCTTAGCTGACCCTCATTGGAGGTCTTGGGATTCCAGTCGTCGTCGGAGCAGGCCGAAAAGCCGAGAGCAAGGGCCGCGGCGGCGAGGCAGGAGAATATCTTGGTGTTCATATTATTCATTTTTATATTTTGTCACAAGCCGGAGGCTTATGTTCCTAATAGGTAAGTTCGATGTCGTCGATATAGAGTTTGGAGCCGACATATTGGTCTGTCGTGACATTGCCGTAAGCCGGAGCCTGGATGTAGGCATCTTTCTTCTGGAGGAAGTCGGCGCTGTATGTCGACAGGAATTTCACATATATCTTCGCAGCCTTGGCTGTGTTTAGAGGATAATTGAACTCAAATGTCTTTTGGGTGAATGAATCAGCCTTGGGGAGGTCGATTGTGGTGGAGCCGAGGGTGTTGCCCTGCACATCGTAGAGGGCGATTTCGGCAAGGCCGTGGTCGGCTTCGTTCTTAGGCTCATACTTATACCAGAACGAGATTGACGAGGGACGCGATGTGAATGCAAGGCCGCAGTCGAGGTCGGAGGTTGTGAGCGGGCCTACGAGGTCGCCGTATCCTTCGGGGCGTGCCGAGCGGCTCGAACCAAGGTGAAGCAAACCTGCATCAAGGT
>CANRZQ010000225.1 GCA_947644475.1 uncultured Muribaculaceae bacterium | reverse complement strand
CTTCAAGGCATAGGCAACACCGCCATCTCCACCTGGGACGCCTTCGTAGGCCTGATACCCGGATCGTTCGGCGAGACATCGGCACTCTGCATCATCATTGGCGCCATAATCCTGCTCGCATCGGGCATTGGCAACTGGCGCATCATGTTCTCAGTAATCGCCGGCGGCCTTGCCATGGGCTGGATTGCAAACACATTCGCCACCCCCACCTATCCCGCCTCCTATCTTTCGCCCGTAGACCAGCTGCTCTTCGGCGGCTTCGCATTTGCAGCCGTGTTCATGGCCACCGACCCCGTGACCGCCGCACGCACCAATGCCGGCAAATATATCTACGGCCTGCTTATCGGCGTTATCGCCGTGCTCATTCGCACATACAACAACGGCTACCCCGAAGGCGCCATGCTCGCCGTGCTGCTGATGAACGCTTTCGCCCCGCTCATCGACTACTGCGTTGTGCAAGCCAACATACGCCGCCGCCAGAAACGTCTCACCGCTAAACTTTCGTAACAATGGCACTCAACAAGCAAAGCAACGTTTACACCATAATATATATAGTGGTACTGGTTGTGGCAGTGGGCGCAGCCCTGGCTTTCACCTCGCTGTCGCTCAAAGACCGCCAGGTAGAGAACGCCAATGCCGACAAGATGCGGCAGATTCTCGCATCGGCGCACATCACACCGGAAAAAGGCAAGGTTGTCGACGACTACAACAAGTACATCACCGAAAGTTTCATCGTAAACTCCGAAGGCAACCGTATCGACGGCGAAGCCTTCGATGTCAACGTCGAGGCTCAGAGCAAGACGGCCGACGAGGCCCGGCGCGCACTGCCCGTGTATGTATGCACCCTCGCCGACGGCACAAGCAAATACATCCTTCCCGTCTACGGCGCAGGCCTCTGGGGCCCCATCTGGGGATACGTGTCCCTCGACTCCGACGGCTCCACCCTCTTCGGCGCCTACTTCGCCCATCAGGGCGAGACACCCGGACTCGGCGCAGAAATAGAAAAGCCGGCGTTCTCCGACCAATTTGAGGGCCTGCACATGTTCAAGGACGGCCAATTCCTGCCCGTGGCCGTAGTGAAAAAAGGCCAGAAGCCGACAGGCGACGAAGACTATGTCGACGGCATCTCCGGCGGCACAATCACATCAAAAGGCGTTGGCTCGATGCTCGACAATTGCCTGCGTCCCTATGAATCATTCCTCCGTACACTCTCAACAGAAACGAAATAGCCATGGCTGAAAAAATTAACTATAAAGAAGTGTTCTTCAATCCATTCTCGAAGAACAACCCCGTAGTGGTGCAGGTGCTCGGCATCTGCTCGGTGCTCGCCGTAACGGCTAAACTCGAGCCCGCGCTGGTGATGGGCCTCTCTGTGATAGCCGTGCTCGCTTTCTCAAACGTTATCATCTCGCTGCTGCGCAACACCATCCCCACCAATATCCGCATCATCGTGCAACTCGTGGTGGTGGCAGGCCTCGTAGTAATTGTCGACCAGCTGCTCAAAGCCTACGCCTACGACGTGAGCAAGCAGCTCTCAGTGTTCATCGGCCTCATCATCACCAACTGTATCCTGATGGGACGCCTCGAAGCCTTTGCTATGGGCAACCGCCCCTGGCCCTCATTCCTCGACGGCGTGGGCAACGGCTGCGGCTACGCGATAATACTCGTAATCGTAGGCTTCTTCCGCGAACTTCTCGGCTCCGGCACACTTTTCGGCTGCCAGGTAATACCCCAATGGTGCTACGACCACGGCTATACCAACAACGGCCTTATGATTCTGCCTCCGATGGCCCTTATCGTTGTAGCCTGCATAATCTGGGTACACCGCAGCCGCAACAAAGACCTCCAAGAACAATAATCCCCAAGAAAACAACGAGATATGGAAAATTTCAACATATTCATCCGGTCGATTTTCGTCGACAACATGATTTTCGCCTATTTCTTGGGCATGTGTTCGTTCCTGGCCGTGTCGAAGAATGTGAAGACCGCTTTCGGCCTTGGCGTGGCCGTGACATTCATGCTTGTGATCACGCTGCCCATCAACTACCTGATGCAGACCTACGTGCTGTCGGCCGGCGCACTCACATGGCTGTCGCCTGAATTCGCCGACGTCGACCTCAGTTTCCTTTCGCTTATAATGTTCATAGCCGTAATCGCCTCTATGACACAGCTCGTGGAAATGGTGGTGGAAAAATACAGCCCGTCGCTCTATGCCTCGCTCGGCATCTTCCTTCCGCTCATCGCCGTGAACTGCGCCATCCTTGGCGGCTCGCTGTTTATGCAGCAGCGCGACTTCCCCTCCGTATGGACAGCAGTATGCGCCGGCGGCGGCTGGGGCATCGGCTGGCTTCTGGCCATCACCGCCATTGCCGCAATACGCGAGCGCCTCGCCCAGTACAGCAATATCCCCGGCCCGCTCCGCGGCATCGGCATCACATTCATCCTCACCGCACTCATGGGCATAGCCTTCATGAGTTTCTTAGGTATCAAAATATAAGATAAGGAAACATGACAGCAACAATATTATTATCGGCTCAATCGCTCACACTCCTTGCCGGAGTGGGCATCTTTCTTGCCGTCACGCTACTGCTGGTGATAATCCTGCTCGTAGCCAAGCACTATCTCGTGCAGAGCGGCAAGGTGAAAATCACCATAAACGGCCAGACCGAGGTCGAGGCCCAGGCCGGATCGTCGATCCTCACATCGCTTGCCAACGAAAACATCTTCCTGTCGAGCGCATGTGGCGGCAAAGGCTCGTGCGGACAGTGCAAGGTACAAGTATTTGAAGGCGGCGGCGAAATCCTCCCCACCGAGACCGTCCACTTCACACGCAAGCAGATGCAAGACCATTGGCGCCTCGGATGCCAGGTAAAGGTAAAGACCGACATGAGCATCGGCGTGCCCGCCTCTGTGCTCGACGTGCGCGAATGGGAATGTGAGGTGATATCCAACCGCAACGTGGCCACATTCATCAAGGAATTTATCGTGGCCCTCCCCGCCGGCGAGCATATGGACTTCGAGCCCGGCTCCTACGCCCAGATCAAGATACCGCCCTACAAGATGGACTACGACAAGGACATCGACAAATCTCTCATCGGCGAGGAATACCTCCCGGCATGGCAGAAATTCGGCCTATTTGGCCTCAAATGCCAAAACGAGGAGACAACAGTGCGCGCCTACTCCATGGCCAACTACCCGGCCGAAGGCGACCGCATCATGCTCACCGTGCGCATCGCCACCCCGCCTTTCAAACCCAAGCCCGAAGTCGGCTTCCAAGATGTAATGCCCGGCATCGCATCCTCCTACATCTTCACGCTCAAACCCGGCGACAAGGTGATAATGTCGGGCCCTTACGGCGATTTCCACGTCGACACCACAAGCAAGAAAGAAGCAATGTGGATTGGCGGCGGCGCCGGCATGGCACCCCTCCGCGCCCAGATAATGCACCTCACCAAGACGCTGCATACCACCGACCGTGTGATGAACTACTTCTATGGCGCACGCGCCCTCAACGAAGTGTTCTATCTCCAGGACTTCCTCGACCTTGAAAAAGAATTCCCCAACTTCAAGTTCCACCTTGCCCTCGACCGTCCCGACCCCGCGGCCGATGCCGCCGGAGTGAAATACACCCCCGGCTTCGTCCACCAGGTAATCTACGACACCTACCTCAAAAACCACGAGGCACCCGAGGACATCGAATACTACATGTGCGGACCCGGCCCGATGAGCGCGGCCGTGAACAATATGCTCGACTCGCTCGGCGTCGATCCCGCCAACATCCACTACGACAACTTCGGAGGATAACCCTCCTCCCCCACCCTACAAAACCGACAGGCATCCGCTCACCGCGGATGCCTGTCTTGCTATTATCAGATTGAGGAAGATTTAGCGAATCAAGAGTTGGCCGGGGATACGGTTCTTCTTTTGCTCGTCGGTCATCTTGTTATATCGTTCCATTATGGGTTTGAGGTACTTCTTTGATTTCGTCTCAATAACCACAACCCCGCCCACGCGCGGACGGAAAAGTTTCATTACTTCCGGAGCCTTTACAACATTAACGGAAAGAATATCTTCGGAAGTTATGCCATCGATATTCTGCACCTCCACGCCGTCGACAATGAACACCGGAATGTCGATTGAATCACATTCAGACACATTGCAACAGCCGGCTTCACAGGAAGGCGACTGCAATGTATCCGCTTTGGCATGATTGTTTGCAAAAACAGCAAACAAAGCCACAACAGCAAATGCTAAGATTTTACGCATAAATGTTGAATTATTAAAAAGTCTTGCGCCTATTGCTTCCCTGATTCGGCAGTTTATAATAGTATGTGTACAAAAAAACGTGGGAAACTTCATCCTGCCTATCCCACGCTTGGGGCCCTGAGACTGCCTTTTAGTCGAGATAAGCAGTCGGTCAGCCCACGTTGGATTATATATACCCAAATACAGGATTGCTTATCTGCAACCTTGCATCCGGACGGATATAATCTGCCCTGAACGTCACCTCCTGCATATCTTCGGACTAATAGAAATTTCTCAGGTTTCAAGCGTCGAAGATAACGTTTGGATAAACTCTAACTTTGCAGCAGCAAGTGGGAAAATGGCAAATTCGTCTTAAAA
>CANRZQ010000224.1 GCA_947644475.1 uncultured Muribaculaceae bacterium | reverse complement strand
AATCCTTACCGACACCTACCGAGTGGCACCCGACGGCAGCGACGCGCGTTTCGACGACAGCATGAACGTAAACGTGGCCACATACATTCCCCGCACTCCTTCCGACCATTATCCCGTGATGCTCCGCGTGAATATCCGATAAGGCAGCAGGAACACAATCCTCCGGATTGTGGATTTATTTTCACAATCCGGAGGATTGTGTTCCTGCCTCGATATAGAAGTTTGCCCTTTTTTTGTGGAGGTGAAAATTTTGTGCTAATTTTGCGTTATAATAGTAAAAGAAATATTTACCGACATGAAAAAAATAGTATTGATGATAATTGCGGCGCTCGCCGCAATCTCTGCCTCGGCACAGTACACCAACGATGTGTCGCGCCTCGGCGTGCGCCTCTCATGGGATTTGAATTCCCCCGCTGTATCAAAGGAATACAAGAATTTGATGAACACCGGTTCCGGCTTTTCAATCGGCGGATTCTATGATATTCCTCTTACGGAAAGCATCTATTTCGAGCCCGGCCTCAGCCTGTTTTACAACACCATCGGCCTCGACGAGATTGTAGCCATGGATACCGACGGAGAACACACCGTGGGTGTTGACGGCTCTGTCCGCAATTTCGGCTTCCGTGTTCCTTTGGTAGCCGGCTACCGCTTTGAATTCACCGAAGATATTGCCGTGTCGTTTTTCACCGGCCCGCAGTTCAACATCGGCCTTACATCAAAATCCCGATATTCCGGCCCGGGCGTGAAGGTGTCGCAAAACAACTACAAGAATGGCTGGACGCGCTTCGACATGCAGTGGCTCTTCGGCCTGCGCCTGCACTATGCCGACAACTGGATGTTTGAACTCACCGGAGGCCCCGGCATCACGAATATCTTCACCGGCGACCAATACAAGGGCGAGCATCTGCGCCGCAACATCGTTTCTCTTGGAGTAGGATACATATTCTGATGCTTACATCCGAAAAACCGGGGGCAAGGATTGTCGCCGAGTTGCTGTCGTCATACGGTGTGCGTGAGGCCGTGACCTGTCCCGGGTCGCGCAACGCTCCGATTATAGTGGCGTTGGACGCGAATCCCGATATTGCCACCACAGTTGTGGTCGACGAAAGGTCGGCCGCGTTCATAGCCATGGGTAAGGCTCTGCAATCGGGGCGCCCCGTGGCTGTCGTGTGCACATCGGGTTCGGCATTGCTCAACATAGCCCCGGCAGCATCCGAGGCTTTTTACCGCCATGTCCCTCTCATTGTCATCTCCGCCGACCGTCCGAAGGAATGGATCGACCAGGACGACAGCCAGACGATACGCCAGCCGGGAGCGCTCGCGGCGGTGGTGAAAGGGTCATTTAATCTTTCCGACGAGAAGGAAGCCCACCGCCTGCGGTTCCGCTATCACGAACGCCAGGTCAACGACGCGCTCGACCTTGCGCTCCGCTCGCCTCGCGGCCCCGTGCATATCAACGTCGAACTCGACGCCCCGCTCCAAGGCATGGCCGACTATGCTCCGAGTGCCCGCCGCATATCAGTGGTGCGTCCTGCCCAGCGGCTGTCGAGAGCCGATGCCGCCGCGCTTGCCGCGGAGACGCGTGGCTGCAATGTGCTCATAGTGGCCGGTTTCATGGAGCCCGACCAAAAGATTAACCGGGCCATCGACAAGTTCTCAAACAAGATGAATGTCGTGATTCTTGCCGAGGCTCAGAGCAATATCCACTCTACCATACCGAATCTCATCCAGAATATCGATGTGACCCTTCGCGGACGCACAATGCACGATTTGGTAAAGATGGCCCCCGACCTTGTAATCACCATGGGCGGGGCGATTCTGTCGCGTCATATTAAGGACTATCTTCGCAGCCTCGACAGCGTGGAGCAATGGCACATCGGGGCGCAGCCCTATTGTGTCGACTCGATGCTACACCTCACGCGCCGTATCGAGATTGAGCCTGTCAACGCCCTGCCCATGCTGGCAGGAGCAATGCCTCCCGCTCCCGAGACCGACTATGTGCTTGCATGGCATAAGGCATCGCGGGAAGGAGCCGAGCATGCCGAGGAGTTGGCCCGGACACTGCCCTGGTCCGATTTCAAGGCCATGGCTATGGTGGAAGACAAACTCAACCGACGCTATCCCCGCGTGAATGTTCATCTTTCCAACGGCACAGCCGTGCGTTATTTCCAACTCTTCGATTACAGCAACATCCATCGCATCGACTGTAACCGCGGCGTGAGCGGAATCGACGGATGCACATCCACGGCTATCGGCGCATGCTCTGCATATTCCGGAACAACAGTCCTTATCACCGGCGACATGTCGGCACAGTACGACATAGGGGCGCTCGCGTGCGGATGTGTGCCTTCGCGTTTCCGTATGGTGGTGCTAAATAACGGTGGCGGCGGTATCTTCCGCTTCGTCAAGTCGACGAAAAATCTTCCGCAACTCGAAACGCACTTCGCGGCATGCACCGAACTGCCGTTGCGCCAATTGGCCGAAGGCCTGGGCTATAATTATTTTGTGGCATCGACTGCCGAAGAACTGGATGCTGTTTTCGACGATTTTATGGCTCCGTCCAATCTTCCGGCAATTTTAAATCTATTTACATCGTCAGAACTTTCAGCGAAAGTGCTCAACGACTATTTTTCCTGTAACATATAAGTATGTATTGTATAAAATTTAATGAAATAACGTATCACGTTGTAGGGACGCACGGCTCGTGCGTCCGCGCATTAAATTGCTTAAACATAATAATTTAGTATTAATTTGGTATACTTAACTCTATCATAGAAATGCGAACCTGGACACAAATCAAGGAATATTCCGACCTCCTTTTCGAATTTTACGAAGGCATAGCCAAAATTACGATCAATCGCCCCGAAGTGTACAACGCTTTCCGTCCGCAGACCAATCACCAGATGCTCGACGCACTCACATATTGCCGCGAGCATCCCGAAATAAAGGTGGTGGTGCTCACCGGAGCAGGCGACAAGGCTTTCTGCTCGGGCGGCGACCAGAATTACAAAAGCCGTGGCGGCTACCGCGATGCCGACGGCACTCTGCGCCTCAACGTGCTCGACATCCATAAAGCCATCCGTTCGCTCACCAAGCCGGTCATAGCGATGGTCAACGGATATGCAATCGGCGGCGGCAATGTACTCAATGTTGTGTGCGACCTGTCTATTGCATCGGAAAATGCGATTTTCGGCCAGACCGGACCAAAGGTAGGCAGTTTCGACGCCGGATTCGGCTCGTCGTACCTCGCCCGTTGCGTAGGGCAGAAAAAAGCGCGTGAAATTTGGTTCCTCTGCCGCCAGTATTCGGCTCAGGAGGCTCTTGAAATGGGGATGATTAACAAGGTGGTGCCGTTCGACCGCCTTGAAGACGAGGTGGTGGACTGGTGCATGACAATCATGAAGCGAAGCCCGTTTGCAATCCGCATGATCAAGCGCGCGCTTAATGCCGAACTCGACGGACAGCACGGCCTTATGGAGTTTGCCGGCGATGCCACTCTCATGTATTACCTCATGGACGAAGCTCAGGAAGGCAAGAACGCATTTCTCGAGAAACGCGACCCGGATTTCGACCAATTCCCGCAATTCCCCGGATGAGATTCTCATGCGCGAAATATCGCCTTTACTTCCGCTTCGAGGCACGCACGTCGCGTGCCGTGATGCGGTATAAGGATACCTATTTCATCGAAGTAGGCGGGGTGGTGGCCGAGTGCCCGCTCTTTGCCGGATTGAGCGCCGACGACTTGCCCGACTACGAGGAGCAGCTCATGCGCGTGTGCCGTTCCGGCCTTGAATACGTCCCCGAATATTCTTCTATAATATTCGGGGTGGAATCGTTGCGGCGTCTGCTTGCCCGTCCTGTCAGTCCGGAACAGAAATGGTCGGTGCCTATCAACGGCCTTGTGTGGATGGGCGACAAGCGTTTGATGCAGGAACGCGTCGAGCAGAAACTCGCCGAAGGTTTCCGCTGCATAAAACTGAAAATCGGCGGCATCGATTTTGCCGACGAACTCGGCATGGTGGCTTCTCTCCGAAGCCGCTTCTCTCCCGACGACCTTGAAATCCGCCTTGATGCAAATGGAGCCTTCACTCCGGAAAACGCTCTTCAACGCCTCGACGCTCTTTCACGCCATTCCATTCACTCGCTCGAGCAGCCCGTAAAGGCCGGGCAGTGGGAGGCTATGGCGCGTATCTGCCGCGAAAGCCCGATTCCTATTGCGCTCGACGAAGAACTTATAGGCGTGCGCTCCGATTCCGATAAGGCAGCGATGCTCGATGCCATCCGTCCGCAGTACATAATCCTCAAACCGGCCCTTTGTGGCGGGTTTGCCCACTCCGACGCATGGATTGCCGCCGCCCGTGCCCGTGGAATAGGGTGGTGGGCCACATCGGCTCTTGAATCCAATGTCGGACTGGCCGCCATCGGCTCATGGCTCACATCCAGCTATGAAATCACCATGCCGCAGGGGCTCGGCACCGGTGCGCTCTACACCAACAATCTCCCCATGCCCCTTGCTGTAAAATCAGGCCGCCTTTTCTTTGGCTAAACAGCACAAACCGAAAAAGTCGGTGCATGGAATCGCGTAGCGATTCGGAAATAAATTCGTGAAATCTGTGAAATTTGTGTACCCCTGAGCGCGGTCGCGCTCTTTTTTTACCACGAAT
>CANRZQ010000223.1 GCA_947644475.1 uncultured Muribaculaceae bacterium | reverse complement strand
GCGTAGCCGTCGGCCACGAGTTGTTCTATCGTGATGGTCTTGCCGATGATGATGTCGGTGAGGAATTCCACGCCGAGGGCGCGCAGGTTGTCGATTTCGGCCTCGACTATCTCGTTGGGGAGGCGGAACTCGGGGATGCCGTATTTGAGCACGCCGCCTATTTCGTGGAGTGCCTCGAACACCGTAACGTCGAATCCGCGACGTGCCATCTCTCCGGCAAACGACAGTCCGGCAGGGCCCGAGCCGGCCACGGCCACGCGTATTCCTTTGCGCGGCGGCATCTCCGGCAGTTCTTTGCCGGGGGCGAGGCGGTCGGTGTCGGCGGCGAAGCGTTCGAGATATCCGATGGCCACGGGGTCTTTCTTCATCTTGTTGTAGATGCAGCGGCTCTCGCATTGCTTTTCCTGAGGACATACGCGGCCGCACACCGCGGGCAGGGCCGAGGTGCGTCGCAGCACGCGGGCGGCTTCCTTGAAGTCGGCGCGCTGTATGTTTTTAATGAATCCGGGGATGTCGATTTGTACCGGGCATCCCTGCACACACTGCGGGTCGGGGCAGTCCATGCAGCGGGAGGCCTCGACGATGGCCTGTTCGGCGGATATGCCTTGGTTCACCTCCTCGTTGCAGGTGATACGGTAGGCGGAGTCGAGTTCGGGCATCTTCACCCGGGGTATTGCTGTGCGCTCTTTTGGCGACATTACCCGGCGGAGTTCCTCGCGCCAGGCTTCGGAGCGTGATGTTGGCATTTTAGTTGGGGAGTTGGGTTGGGAAGGTCGATTTATGTCGATTTAAATCGAATTATTTCGAATTAAGTCGAGGGTTTTAATTGTAGGCGCGCAGGCGCATCATCATTTCGTCGAAGTCGACCTGATGGGCGTCGAACTCGGGGCCGTCGACACACACGAAACGGGTCTTGCCGCCAACGGTGACGCGGCATGCTCCGCACATGCCCGTGCCGTCGACCATTATGGTGTTGAGCGAGCAGATGGTGGGCACGTTGTGGCGCGCGGTCATAAGCGACACGAATTTCATCATCACGGCCGGGCCGATGGTGACGGCGAGGTCGACGTGCTCGCGGAGAATCACTTCCTCGACGCCGTCGGTTACGAGGCCCTTGCGGCCATATGAGCCGTCGTCGGTCATTATTATCACTTCGTCGGAGTGCTCGCGCACCTCGCGTTCGAGTATGATGAGGTCCTTGGTGCGGGCGGCGAGCACGGAAATCACGCGGTTGCCGGCGGCTTTCATGGCCTTGATTATAGGCAGCAGCGGAGCCACGCCCACGCCTCCGCCCGAGCATACGACCGTGCCGTATCGGCGGATGTCGGTGGCGCGGCCAAGAGGGCCGGCCACATCGGTGAGGCAGTCGCCGGCGTCGAGGGCGCATATTGCCTTGGTGGATTCGCCCACGGCCTGCACCACCAGGGTGATGGTGCCTTCCCGGGGGTCGGCGTCGGCGATGGTGAGGGGTATGCGCTCGCCCTTTTCGCCGGTGCGTACTATCACGAAATGTCCCGGACGGCGGCTGCGGGCTATCAGGGGAGCCTCTACCACGAGTTTCACCACACGTTCCGAAAAATATTCTTTCTCAACTATTCGGTTCATCAAATGGTTTTTTATTTGCGTACAAACTTACGAAAAAAAAGAATTACTATCAAAAAAAATGCCTAACTTTGGAAAAATGAACTGATTTCGATATGAACGGACTTATATTAGCATTGCTGCTGCCTGTGCTGGGCACCACTTTGGGCTCGGCATGTGTGTTTTTTATGCGCAAGCAGATGAATATGCCTGTCTACCGCGTGCTGCTCGGTTTTGCATCGGGGGTGATGGTGGCGGCCTCCGTGTGGTCGCTTCTCATACCGGCTTTGGAGTCGGACGGCGCCGAGGGGGCTTTCCGCGTCGTGCCTGTGGCCGCCGGGGTGGTGGCCGGTTTTATGGCATTGTGGGCGCTCGACCATTTCACGCCGCACATGCACGTCAACCACCATGAGGAGGGTCCGCGCTCGCGCATGTCGGCCACGAAGAAACTTGTCATGGCAGTCACCATCCACAATATCCCCGAAGGGCTTGCCGTGGGCGCTACGATAGCGGGCGTGCTCGAGCACAACGCGTTCATTCCTATTGCCGGTGCGCTCACTCTGTCGATAGGCATTGCGATACAGAATTTCCCCGAAGGAGCCATCGTGTCGATGCCCTTGCGCAATGCGGGCAATTCACGGATGAGGTCGTTTTGGATAGGCACACTCACGGGGCTTGTCGAGCCGGTGGCGTCGGTGCTCACCGTGCTGCTTGCCACCTGGGTGGTGCCCGCGCTGCCTTTCCTGCTCGCTTTTGCCGCCGGCACAATGCTTTATGTGGTGGTAGAGGAACTCATTCCGGAGGCTTCCGAGGGCGAGCACTCCAATATGGCCACGCTCGGCTTTGCCGCCGGCTTCGTGCTGATGATGGTGCTCGACGTAGCCCTCGGCTAAGATTAAGTATAAGGTATGAGTGATGAGGGACAAGGGATAAGGTATAAGTGATGAGGGACAAGGGATAAGGTATAAGGTATAAGGTATAAGTGATGAGGGATAAGGTGCTCAACTTTATCACTTATAACTTATACTTTATACTTGATACTTGTGCTTTATCACTTATGCTTTATAACTTGTGATGTGGCGCGCTTTCTTTTCCTCGAAAATTTCGTCGATGGCGAAGAAGATGCCGGATTCCTCGACGTCGCCGAACTCGTCGTTGATTGCCGTGCCAAACATGCGCATCGTGGGCGACAGGCTCATGTAGGCGTTGACGAGCGGAGGTATGTTGAGGCCGTGCTCGCGCACGTGGGCGTTCAGAATCTTGTAGTCTTCCTTGAAGCAGTCGGCGGTGAATATCGCTGCCATGGCTTCGTTGTCGGTGTGGGTGTCCAAAGCCTTTATGGGCCGTACGAGACCGTCGCGGTCGGGGAAGTGCTTGTGCAGGAAGTAGAGTATCATGTTGCGGCACTCATTGGAATAACTCGGATACATCGTGACTTTGCCGAAAAGGTAGCGCATCGAGGGGTATTCCACCGTGAGCGCTCCCAGGCCGTCCCAAAGGTTGTCGAGGGCATAGAGGGCTTTCGATCCGGCGCGTGTCGACTGGTATTCGAGGCGCACGAACGAGCGGCCAAGTTCGATGGTGAGCGGCAGATAGTCGGTGATGAATTTTTCCGAGAAACGGAACATGTGGCTTGTGGCTATGCGCGGCACCAGGGGGGCGGATAGCCGGATGTTGTCGCCGGTGATGAAGCGGTAGCCTCCGAGAATCTGGCGTGTCTCGGGGTCCCACACCACAAGTTGCAGGCAGGGAGGGTCCATCAGGTCGAATTCGTCGATGTCGCAGTCCTTGCCGGTGCCTCCTCCGGCGGCACGGAACGCTATCTCGCGCAGACGTCCGATCTCGCGCATCACATTGGGTCGCTTGCGCCCGTCCACGACATAAATCTGCGTATTTCCTTTGTTGGAATTGCGCAGGAAATGGGCCTGATGAAGTTCGTTTTCTATAACCTGAGGGTCGATTGGGTCGATTATATTCCGGATCATATCGTCGAATGAGAGAGGGCGTAAACAGATTCTTTTATTTTCCCGGCGGTGGCGGCTGCTTGTCGTCCGGCGTCGAGAGAAGAGTATGGCATGGGCTTGCCGATTGTTATGGTCAGGGTCTTGCCCCGGCTTCGGAACACCTCGGCGGGCAGGCGCAGCATCTCGATGTTGAAGCCTATGCCCAGCCGCTTGCGCCACAGGGCCATGCGGTAGAAGCCGCGGGAGTTCTCTCCCGAGATGTGCACCGGCACTATGTCGCGGCGGTGCTGCACGGCCTTGTTTACAAACATCTTGTGCCACGCCAGGTCGCGTATCTCGCCGCCTTTGCCAAGCCTCGACACCAGTCCGGCCGGGAACACGGCCACGGGCATGTCGGACGCCATGGCGGCATCGAGCGCGCCGGCAGCCTCGCGGCACTGGGCGCCGTGCTTGTTTATGGGCAGGAACGTGTCGGAAAGCGGCTCCACGGCCATGAGCAGGTCGTTGACCACGAAGCGCATCGGCGAACGGTAGCGGTCGGAGATGGCCGCTATCAGGGCCATGCCGTCGAGACCGCCGAGCGGATGGTTCGACGCGAATATCACGCGTCCCGATTCAGGAAAATTCTCCGCTCCGCGTATCACGACCTTTACATCGAGGTCGGCGAGCACGCCGCGGCAGAAGTCGGCGTCGCGTCGCGGGAAATTGTCGCGCAGCAGCGCGTTCAACTCTTCGCAGCGGATATAGCGGCTCAGTGCGCGCACCAGCGGGCGCGGCACCATGCGTGCCTTCTTGCCGAGTTTTCCGGCGATGACACGTTCGAGGTCGATCTGAATCGGGCGATCTGCTTTCATAACATTTTGCAAAGTTACAAACAATTTACAAAACGCAAAACAACCAAAGTGCAAATTCCTCAAAACGCGCAATAAAAGACAAGAGAGCGGAAGATATGTGAGGGATTTAGCGTTAATGCCCCTGAATTATACATTAATTTTTTTGATTAATGAGAATTCACGGGCATTAACGTAAAATTTGCGAAATTCGCGGCTCCGGGCACAAGCCGGAGGCTTGTGTTCCTAAGTTTAGAAGATGACTTTGGTGGGCTTGCCGCCGGCTACGCGGATGTAGAT
>CANRZQ010000222.1 GCA_947644475.1 uncultured Muribaculaceae bacterium | reverse complement strand
TCTCGGGCACGTCGCTCTGGATGAAGATGGTGGCCTTGTCGGGGTCGATGCCGGCGGCAAGGTATTCGGCAAGGATTTGCTTCACCGAGGCGTGGAGTTGCGCCGGGTCGGGATTGGTGGTGAGGGCGTGGAGGTCGGCGATGAAGAAATTGCAGTCGTAGTCGTCCTGCATCCTCACAAAATTGCGCAGGGCGCCGAAGTAGTTGCCCAGGTGAAGGTTGCCGGTTGAGCGGATGCCGCTAAGCACTATATCTTTTTTCATTATATGTCGGTTTTATTTGATTGTTATTTGCTTTAACGAGTATATTCCTCCGTTAATTATCATTAATTATTCATTAATTTTAATTGACGGGCAATTGACGATAATTGACGTGAGAAAAAATCTTCCGTAATTTACGTCTAACGCGTGCGCAAAGGTACGAAATAATCCCGATGATGCAAAAAATTTGTCATCTCCGCGCTATTCCGGCCCGTCAGGCCGGGGCTATGCCGTCGAGGGCGGCAAGCATGCGGGCGGCCAGGTCGGTCTTTGCCTCGATATGACGCTGCACGGCGGCCACGAACGAGTTCGACTCGAAGGCTCCGCGCACCATCTCGAAGTCGCGCTCCATATCGAATTGCGTGCCGTCGGCTCCGAAGCCGGTCTTTGCCGAGAGCGAGAATTCTTTTTTTGCGTCGGCATACACCATGTTGTCGAGGCTCACCACGCAGTCGAGCCAGCGGCGGACGATGCGGCGGATGTCGTCGGCGGTGATGGTGTCGGGCCGCAGGTCGAAGTATTCGAGCATCGCGCGGTAGGCCCAGGTCCATTCCATGTCGTAGTAGGCGCGGTGGAGGCGTCCGAACCGCTCGTTGAGGCTGTCGACTGTGGATGTGGCTCCGGTGAGCACGTCGGTGATGAGGCTGTCGACCTCATGCTTTGGCACTATGAGGCCTGCGAGGTCGACCCACTCGCCGTAGCCCGAGGGGCAGTCGGGGGTGAGGCGGGCGCGCAGATCGGCGTCCGTTGCCATGGGATGCCCCAGCAGACGCTGTATCACACTGTTTCCAAGGAATTTCACGGCGGCTATGTCGTAGAGTTCGAGGCCGCGGCGCAGAGCGCTGTTCTTTATCTTGGCGCTGTGGTAGGTATAGGCGTCGGATGTACGGCCCGACACATCGCGCAGGTTGCGCAGCACCTTGATGCCGCGCAGCACTTTCTGGATGGTAAACGGGCTGAGCAGGTTGTAGTTGATATGGTCGAGGCGGCCTTCTTCGGGGCGGGCGTCGCGGCGCGGCCATTTCTGGGCGTCGCGTATGGTGCCCACGCTTTTGAGGTTGACGGCGGGGGCGAGGTAGGTGTCGCCCTGACGCTCGATAAGGTAGCTGAACGGCATGTCGGATGTGTCGACATTGCCCACGTGGCGTCCCATCACCAGGGAGAAGGCCCCGATGCGTGCGGGCCACAGGATGTAGGAGTCTGACGTGGTCTTGGCTCCGCGCTCGAGCGCGCCCTGATGGATGGGGCCGAGTTTGTACATGTGGTTGCTCTGGTTTGAGCCTGAGCCGGCGTTCATAAACGAGAATATGCCGGCGATGAGCAGCGTCGACTTGTGGTGGGTCACGGTGAACGGGCCGGCGAATATCGAGCAGGCCTCGCCGTTCTCGCCCTGGCAGTTGCTGAAAAAGAGCGAGTCGGATGCCGAGTATGTGTGGCCCATGGTGCAGTTCTGCCCCACGAAGCACCGGCTCATGATGGAGCCGTCTTCTATCTTGCAGCCCGACTGGATTATGAAATCGTCGAGTATCACGCCGTAGCCGATATGCACGGGCGATTGCTCGGTCGAGCATATTGTGCCGTTTTTGAGCCGTCCGGCGCCCTCGATCTGGCAGCATGACCCGATATTTACGTTCTTGATATATCCGGCGTCGACGATTGTCACGTTCTCGCCTATGGTGCCGGTGGCCGATGTCACGCTCCCGGCGTATTCGCGGGCCATCTCTTTGAGGCGGCTCACGATGTTAGGGCGGTGGCGGTACATGGCCTCTATGTAGGCCTCATGGGCCGAGAGACGGTCGTGAATTGTGACCTCGCGGCCTCCCGTCTCGTTGAGCACCGACACTTCCACGCCGTTGCCAAACGACGAGGGCTTGTCGACGAGTATTATGTCGACATTCTCGATAAACGTGCCTGCGCCGATTCGGTAGTTGGCGATGTAGTTCTTCACATTCTCGATGAGGCAGTTGTCGCCTATCTCCACGTTGTGAAGCGTGGCCATGTTTATGCCCGATTGCTTTTTCAGGCCGCCGGGCATCTCAAACTCGCGGTTGAGGCATCCGATTTTCACGGTGCCCGAGAAGCGGGCATAGCGTATGCGGGCAAGGTCGATGGCGGGATGCACGGTCACAGCCGACCAGTCTTCGGCCGTGCAGCCGCGCGACGTGAGGAATTCGATTTCCTCGGTTGTAAGATTGCGATAGTGAGTCATAGATTATAATTTTTAAGCATGCATGGTTAATCATAGGATTCCTATGTTGCATAGGATTCCTAAAACGCCCGGGCGTGTCAGCCCCATTTTTTGAGGCGGTAGGTGTATACCTGGGCGCCGTCGAGGCTCTGCCGCAGCACTATCTCCGAGCCCGACAGTTTATCCACGTGGAGCACCGTCTTTTCATGCGAGAACCCGAGTATGGCAGGAGGCGTGTAGTTCCAGTCGACATCGCCGGAGCCGTCCTCGCGGTGGGCAAAGTCGATGGTGATGACAGAGCCGCCGTCGGTCCAATTGGCCCAGCATATCGCCTCGTCGAACTCGCCCTTCACGGTAATTATCTGGAACACATTGTTCTGAAACGAAAAGAAAATATTGTCGCCATAATCGGCCACGGGCGCGTCGTCGCAGGTGAGCGCCACAAGTTTCCACTGGCCGAACCACGGCCCGATGTCGCCGTCGTTGCGCGTGCAGCCCGATGCGGCTATTGCAATCAATATTGCCGAAAATATATATTTTATGTAGTTACGCATTGTCGTTTATTTTACAAATGTGAGCATCCCGCGCCACGACACGGATATAAGGGCACCGAAATTGTCGCCATAGAGCCGGCCGGTGTCAAAAGCCACCTGCGCCTTCACCGCCAGGCCGGGCACGCGCGCCGGACGCCACGTGCATTCGGCCATCATCGACGTGTCGGTGCGCGGCTCAAGGAAAGGCATCACGTAAGTGCCCCACCCTTTGCGCCACGACAGCATCATACGCCAGTCGACAGAAGCCCCCAGCGCACCGAGAGCCCCGGCATGGAAGCCCCGCAGGCGCGTGCATATGAATTCGTTCTGCCCCGCAAGGTTATAGAACGGCCCGGGGATAAAGGGCGTGCCTATCGAGCGGCCGTAAAGGGCATAGCCGTTGGTGAGGAAGTTGTTGTAGTAATTGTCGTGCCCAGTGGCCACGCCGTAAAGATTGGAGCCGGGGCGGTCGGCCACATCCCAGTGGATAGGCCCCGACTGGTTGGTGAAGTCGAGATACTCCAGCACCGCGCCCTGCACAATATGCCGCCCCGCGGCGTTCTTGAATTCCAAGCCCCACAGCCCGTCGAAACCGTTGAGAAAACCAATACCCGAGCCGTCTTCCCACGGCTTCTGCATATAGGCCGACACCTCGATGCCCGAGCGCAGCCGATAGCGCGCCTTCACATCCCACGACCCCACATGGTTGCCCACAACATAGGCGTCGCCTCCGCGAGGCACGAGCATATCCAAAAAGGCTTGCAGCCCGGTGTCGTGGCGAGCCACGCTCACTTCATTGCCCGACTTATATGTCACGGTGGAGCCGCCAAACTGGCCGGCCGCCTGCATGCCGAGCGTCACCGACAGCCGCTCCGAGGGGCGGGTGCGGAAATAGCAATATTTGTAATTGTACCACCATCCGGTGTTGTAATGCCCGGTGAGATGGTTGAAATGGTCCTCCACCCAGCCGTCGTCGGTCGCCCGCTCATAGCCGACGGCACCCTGAATCTGCACCCAGCCGTTTGTGAACGGAATATTCTGAAAATCAATGAACCCCATGCGGAATCCCGGCATAGGGCGCGTATTCCCCGAATAAGTAAGATCGCCGCTCGACAGACGGTCGTCGAGCATCTGCGAGCCCCACTCCTTCATGCCCGCGGTGAGAAACACGCCGCGATATTTCACCTCGCCGTAAAGTTGCTGAATCCACGCCGCCGAAGGCCCCATCTTATTAGGCACCCACTGCGCCGACGCCTCGTCATATCGCCGGTAAGGCGTCTTCTTGCCCGCGCCGGCAATGCCCTCGGCGCCGAAGCCCCACGAGAAGCGCGAGGCAGAGTCCATCCTGTGCCAAAGCCCGGCGCGAAGATACACACCTGCCGGCGCGTTCACCGTCCCGTGGACATTAGACGAAATATAATAAGGAGCGAAATCGCCGGAGCCGGCGTTCACCGACGCCTCCCCGCGATAGTCCACCGTAAACTCCGCCATGGCGCACACAGCCGCCAGAGCCATGGACACGGTCGACAATAATCTCATTAAATCCATATCGATGAGTGTTTTGCGTGCAAAATTACAAAAAAATCCTCTAATGTTTGTGCCATTCAGAAAAAAAACACTAACTTTGCACCACAAAACCTGCGCATGTGGCGTAACTGGTAGCCGCGTTAGACTTAGGATCTAATGTCTCAGGACGTGGGGGTTCGAGTCC
>CANRZQ010000221.1 GCA_947644475.1 uncultured Muribaculaceae bacterium | reverse complement strand
CACCTGCCCCGACCCGCGCTGGCGCCCACAGGCCAAAGCATTCGCCGCCACCGCCCGCGACATCTTCCGCCGCCACAACCGCTCCGTCCCCGAAAAATAGGCCTCCTAAGCATCATAGGCCTCCTAAGATTCCTATTGATAAAACCAAAAAAGCCATACCATATGACAGAAAAAATCATAATCCTCGACTTCGGCTCACAGACAACCCAGCTCATCGGCAGGCGCGTCCGCGAACTCAACACCTACTGCGAGATCATCCCCTACAACAAAATGCCCCTCGACGACCCCTCCGTCATCGGCGTAATCCTCTCCGGCTCCCCATTCTCCGTCTACGACGAAAAAGCATTCAAACTCAACCTCGACACAATCCGCGGCCGATACCCAATACTCGGCATATGCTACGGAGCACAACTCATCGCATACAACAACGGCGGCACAGTCGAGCCCGCCAACTCACGCGAATACGGCCGCGCCAACCTCTCCTTCATCGACTCATCCGACCCCCTGCTCAAAGGCATCGAGCCCGGAGCACAAGTATGGATGAGCCACGGCGACACCATCACATCCATCCCCGCCGGATTCCACACCATCGCATCCACCGACAAAGTGCCCGTCGCAGCCTACCGCGCCGACGGCGAGCCACTCTGGGGCGTCCAGTTCCACCCCGAAGTATACCACTCCACCTGCGGCACACAACTCCTCCGCAACTTCGTAGTCGACATCTGCCACTCACACCAGACCTGGTCAGCCGCATCATTCATCGAAACCACCGTCGCAGCCCTCAAACAGCAACTCGGCTCCGACAAAGTAGTCCTCGGACTCTCCGGAGGCGTCGACTCATCCGTGGCCGCCGTCCTCCTCAACCGAGCCATCGGCTCCAACCTCACCTGCATATTCGTCGACCACGGCATGCTCCGCAAAGACGAATTCAAAAACGTCCTCCACGACTACGAATGCCTCGGCCTCAACGTAATCGGCGTCGACGCATCCCAAAAATTCTTCACCGAACTCGCCGGCGTCACCGACCCCGAGCGCAAGCGCAAAATCATAGGCAAAGGCTTCATCGACGTATTCGACGAAGAAGCACACAAAATCAAAGACGTGCGCTGGCTCGCCCAAGGCACCATCTACCCCGACTGCATCGAGTCACTCTCAATCACCGGCACCACAATCAAATCCCACCACAACGTAGGCGGACTCCCCGAAAAAATGAACCTCCGCCTCTGCGAGCCCCTCCGCCTCCTCTTCAAAGACGAAGTCCGCGCCGTAGGCCGCGAACTCGGCATGCCCGACCACCTCATCAAACGCCACCCCTTCCCCGGACCCGGCCTCGCCGTGCGCATCCTCGGCGACATCACCCCCGAAAAAGTAGCCGTCCTCCAGGAAGCCGACCACATCTTCATACAAGGCCTCCGCGACTGGGGCCTCTACGACAAGGTATGGCAAGCCGGCGTCATCCTCCTCCCCGTGCAGAGCGTAGGCGTCATGGGCGACGAGCGCACCTACGAACGCGCCGTAGCCCTGCGCGCCGTCACATCCACCGACGCCATGACAGCCGACTGGGCCCACCTCCCCTACGAATTCCTCGCCAAAGTCTCCAACGACATCATCAACCACGTCCGCGGCGTCAACCGCGTCACCTACGACATCTCCTCCAAGCCGCCGAGCACCATCGAGTGGGAATAACCCCCCGGGAACACAAGCCTTGCAGGAACACAAGCCTCCGGCTTGCGCCCCGCCCCATCTCGACCTAAATCGATATAATTCGGCTTAAATCGAAATAATTCGATATATCTCGAAATCATTCGAAACCCCTTTCAAGACGGATTAAACCGGCCCCCGGTTTAATCCGTCTTTTTTTCCAAAACAACACCGGCCTAAAAACATATTAACTTTTTTTGTCATTTAAAACAAAAATAAATATCTTTGCAAAAAGATAGTTTAACAACTGTCACGACATAAGTCCATTCAGAGGCGTTATGCTCATAATCTTGTTTGAGAAAAGCGTAGGAAACTTAACTCACCGTATGCAAGATGAATGCGTAACTGTCTCCACGTCTCATAGGCGTGGAGCTGTTGTATCCACATCTTCATACAAAGGTTTTCCTACCACCTTCTCAAAGAGGCGTGGCATACCGGCCCACGCCCCTGTTAATCAATAAAACATCTGTTGGGTTGGCAGATACACAAAACAATATGGACCCAAGTTTAAAATCACGTTTCGTCGTCCTTTACAGCATGGTTCTTGCCGACGGCATCGTCGAAGCCGCCGAATTGGAAACCCTCCACCGCATCGGAAAAGAATGTTACGGCCTCACGCCGGAAGAAATCGCATCATTTTGTGTCGGAGCAACACCCCTTATCCTCCCCGAGCAAATAGAGGAAAAAATCGACTTCCTCTATCAACTCGCACAAATTGCCGTATGCGACGGCCGCGTTGACGACAGCGAGCGCAAACTGCTCGAGCGATACGCCCTTAAAATGTCATTCGTTTCCGAAAACATTCCGCAAATCATCGAGTTTCTGCTCGAAAAAGCCGAAAATAACATTCCAAGCAAGCAAGTAATATCCGAAATCCTAAACTCCTGACACACATGGACCTGAAACAACTCTTCTCACTGCGCCAGCCAACAAGCCAATCTACGCCTGCCGACCAAAACACAACACAAATAAAAGACCGGGAAACATACACCCAATACGGCATCAGAATATGCGGCATGACAACAGGGCGGCTCAACGCCTTGGAAGCCCATCTCAATAAAGTATATAACATAGAAATCTCCCGTCAAAAAGACGATGAGGCTTTTCAACAGTCCAAACGGGATGAACTTGCATCAACGAAGGCCAAGAAAGAAACCGACAAAAACAATGAAGAGTCTTCTATAAGTCACGCAGAACTTGAAAAACAAAACCTCGAAGACAAAAAAGCCGAAATCAAGGCCGAACTCGACGCCCTCAAAGCAAACGAAGGCACCCTCAACCGCATGCAACGCATGAAACTTATAATCAGCCTTCTGATTATAGCACCCCTGACCGTATATCTTTTTATTTTCTACAACTCGACTTTCTACTCTGCATTCTTCAAAGAGTTTGGCTACACCGAAATGGCAGTAGGAGCCGCCATGTTCGACAGCCAGGCAATCCCCGCTGCCGCACAACACGGTTTCGGCGAACTGTTGTTCATCCTCTTTGCCCCGGTCATATTCCTTGGCTTCGGCATTGCTATCCACTTCGTGCTCGACTTTAAAAACAACATAAAATACCTTGCAACCATCTTTCTCGTTACAATCACTTTCATCTTCGACTGTATTCTCGCATATCTGATTGCCGAAAAAATATATAACATAGAGATACTTAACAGTCTGGACAATCCGGGGCCTTTCACATTGTCCGAAGCGATAGGCGACCCGAATTTCTGGGCGGTAATCTTTTGCGGATTCATTGTTTACCTGATCTGGGGCCTCCTTTTCTTCATGGCCATGTCGGCTTACGAACACATGCGCTCAAACAAAGAAGAAATTGTTGCAGCCCGATCAAGAATGGACTCCGTCAATACAAAAATCCAAACTATCGATGCCAAGATACTCGACCATCGCAGCAATATCAATAAACTGAACGGCGAGATAGCCGCAATAGAAACATCCCTATCACAGTCAAGTTTTATAAATACCACCCGTATCAAAACCGCGCTTAATGATTTTTACGCAGGCTGGATGCAAGTCATGAACACATTCAACCACGAAGAAGAGGCTCAATGCCCCGGGATATATAGCAGAATAGTAAACACCCTTTGCCACGAATAACGCCTTATGAAAAAACTATCAAAACTAATCATTATCGTCGGAATCATCGCCTCTGCACTCTCATTCTCCAGCTCCTCCTGCATCACCGACAGCGGTGAATCCGACAAGAAAGAAACCTCAGCAACAGTTGCCTCCGCACAGGCCGAACAACCGTGGAACGTCACCGTCTACCTCGACCTGTCCGACCGTATTATCCGTGAGATGGTGCCATCCCAAACCGAATACGACTCCATCGCTATCAACGCGGTTTTTTCCCAATTCCTCAATCACTTGATAAAAGGGAAGAAAATTGCAATCGCAAAAGACTGCTTCCGCATAATCGTAGAACCGACACCACAATTGCCAAAAATCAATGAAATGGTTGGAAGTCTCAACATTGACCTTTCAGCCGCGCTTCCTCCCGAAAAAAAGAAAATACTGAATAAGACCCGGGAAGTATTCCCCTCCACCATCTCACAAATCTATGACAAGACTTTGGATGAAAAAAATTGGGTGGGATGCGATATCTGGGGATTTTTCTCCGACAAGCGCATGGTCGACAAACTATGCATCCGCCCCGGCTACCGGAACATCATAGTTGTAATCACCGACGGCTATCTGTTCGATACCAACCATAAGAAAAAGGAGGGCAATGCGTATAGTTATGTCACACACGAGGTGCTCAAAGCAAACCCCAAAATGTCGCTTATTTGCCAGCGCAATGGCCTGCAAGACCTGGAGGTGCTGATGCTGTGCGTGACTCCATTCAATTGGTTTAATGCCTTGGAAGTCGGCAAAGTCGAAATATACACCAACGGCACCAACACCCCCCAATACATAAACTCATTCTTCAACGAATAATCTATCCATCCCATAAACGAGGGAGTGTAAGAATCCCAAACAGTAGGGACGTAGGGCTCGTGCGTCCGGGGCATCATTTTGATATTTGTTTGATAGTAAATTGTTCATCTGCGGACGCACGAGCCGTACGTC
>CANRZQ010000220.1 GCA_947644475.1 uncultured Muribaculaceae bacterium | reverse complement strand
ATGTTGTGCTGTGAGGGGTAGCCTACGTTCCATCCAAGGCGTCCGCGGGTGTCGGGGGAGCCGTCGGGGTAGCACACGGCATAGCCGTGCCGCTCGGCAGCGGCGTCGAGGTCGGGGCGTTGGCGCGTCTTCGAGCCGTAGCCGTGGGTATGGATAATCAGAGGAAGGGACCCGGCGGCGTTGTCGGGCGTGTAGATTGTGTAGGTGCGGATGGTGTCGTTGTATTGGAACGATTTCTGGACAGTGGCGGCGTTTGCTGCTGTGAAGCAGAGCATGAGCAGCGCGGCTATGAAGAAGACGGTTGATTTCGGCATGGCGTCAGAGGTATTTTTCGCCAAACAGCTGGCGGGTGTCGTTTACCATCTGGCGTATCGACTGCTCGCGTGATTTGGGGCAGATGAGGAGGACGTCGTCGGAGTCGGCTACGATGAAGTTGTTGAGAGAGTCGACGAGGATGAGTTTGTCGCTGTTCTTTACGGAAATGATGTTGCCGGAGGCAGCATTTGCTATTACCTGGCAGTTTTGTGTGACGTTTGCGTCGCGGTTTCGTGGGGAGTTGTCGAAAAGGGCCGACCATGTGCCGAGGTCGCTCCAACCGATGTTTACGGTCTCGACATAGGTCTTTGTGCTTTTTTCGATGATGGTGGTGTCGACGGGGACAGACGGGCAGGCGGGGAAGTTTTCGTTGATGAATTTTGCTTCGTCGGGCGAGGCATAAAGGCCTATGCCTTTGTCGAACACTGCTGCGATTTCAGGCGTGTAATCGTGAAGAGCGTCGATGATTGAAGAAGCCGACCATAGGAAAATGCCTGAGTTCCAGAAGAATTCGCCGGATTTGACAAATACTTCGGCGAGGTCGTGTCCGGGCTTTTCGGTGAAAGTCTTCACTTTCGATATGTCGCCTACGACTTGTTGACCGACCTGGATGTATCCGTAACCGGTCTCCGGGCGGGTGGGGGTGATTCCGAGGGTGAGGAGGGCGGGGTTTGTCTCGACGAAATCGAAACCGGCGTTTATCGCGTTGATGAAGTCGTATTCGCGTGTTATGAGTTGGTCGGCCGGTGTGACGAGCATTGATGCCTGCGGGTCGATTGCGGCGATGTGGTATGCTGCCCATGCCACGGCCGGCGCGGTGTTTCTGCGCACGGGCTCGAGCAGGATGTGGTCGGGGTTGATGTCGGGCAGTTGCGCGGATATTGTGTCGCGGTAAGCGGCGTTGGTGACGAGAAAAATGTTATCCTTAGGTATTATTGGCAGAATCCGGTCGTAAGTCATCTGCAAAAGCGATCGGCCGGTGCCAAAGAAGTCGATGAATTGTTTAGGTGTTGCGGTGCGGCTGTAAGGCCAGAGCCGTGCTCCGATGCCTCCGCACATAATCACGCAGTATCTGTGGTTCATTTTTCCGTTGGGATGGTTATGTGGGTTGTGGATGCTAAGTTATATATTTAACGCGTAAAAAGCAAGAAAAATTTTGGAAAAGCGAAAAAAAACCGTTTTGGGGGTAAAAAAGCGCAAATGAGTGCTCGGGATATTGAAAATAATGTTTAAATTTGCAGAAAATATTTAAAAAAAGCAAAAAAAATGAGCACGACACCGCAAGAGAATAGTCAGGAGCAGCCGGCGAAGGAGCAAAAGGCGTATTCGTTGGTTTGGACGTTGATGTCGGTTGCCGGCGCTGTCGCGTCGGTTGCGGCATGGTGCGTGATGATGAGTTCGGAGAAGTTGAGTTTCTGGTGCGCGGTTGTGGCATTGGTTCTCGCATGCCTGGGCTTGAAGAGCGCGGGCCGGGGCTGGCGCAATCTGTCGGTTACGTCGATAATTGCCTCGGGAGTGCTTTTGCTTGTGTACGGGATATTCTGGGGCGCGATATTCTTCACTTTGAAGAGCCTTTAATCAAGGGATAAAGGATAAGTGATAAGGTATAAGGGGCCTTAAAATTTATGTTTGGAGAAAAAAATCGAATTTTTTTGGTGGAATAAAAAAAAGTTTGTAATTTTGCAGTCGGGTAAGTCCTACACGACCAGCTCCCTCGGAATCCCCCAGGTCTTGACCGAAGCAAGGGTACGAGGTTGTAGCGGTGCGATGTAGATCGCTTGCCCTTTTTTTGTATCCTTACCAAAGCAGTGGATTTTTGAGATGTTCAAGAATATTTTTTCGTATATGGTGATGATGTCGGCAGTTTCGCTGGCGGCATGCGGGTCGCGGAGTTCGGAGACGAAGGCTTCTGTCGCCGAAGTTCCGGCGGCAGAGGTGGCGGCGGCAGAGTTCAATGCCGACTCGGCTTACGCTTATGTCGCGCGGCAGACAGAGTTCGGGCCGCGAGTGCCGGGGACCGACGCATGGCGCGCCTGCGGAGGGTGGCTGGCAGATAAATTGAAAGAACTTGGGGTGGAAAATGTGACGACGCAGCGAGGCGAGGCCGCCACGTGCGACGGGACACGCATCCCTCTTATGAATATTTCCGGACAGATACGCCCTGATGCCGGGCGGCGCGTGCTTCTGCTGGCGCATTGGGATTCGCGGCCGTGGGCCGACCATGACGGCGACGCCGCCAACCGGCGCAAGCCCATCGACGGGGCCAACGACGGGGCCTCGGGCGTGGGCGTGATTCTGGAGATTGCGCGGGCGCTGAAAGGGCAGGCTGACGGCCCCGGCGTGGATATTCTTTTTGTCGACGGCGAGGATTACGGCCCTCATGCCGACGGCGGCGGCGACGATGGCGACTGCTGGGCTCTCGGCACGCAGTACTGGCTCGCGGAGCCAACGCTTGACCTTGGAGCGGTGCGCGCGGCAATATTGCTTGATATGGTGGGCGGCCGCGACGCGCGTTTTCACAAGGAATATTTCTCAAACCTTTATGCCCGTGAGGTTGTTGACAAGGTATGGAAGGCTGCAAAGGCAGCGGGCTACGGCGACCGCTTCGACTCGGCTGTCGGCGGCGCGATAACTGACGACCATGTGTATTTTCTGCGTGAGGGTGTGGCGGCGATTGACATAATAGAGTCGGCGAATCCGACGACAGGAAGTTTCAATCCGACATGGCACACGCTCGACGACAATATCTCGAACATCGACCGGGCCACGCTCGGAGCCGTGGGCGAGACAGTGATAAGGGCATTAAGGGATATTTGATTTAATTTTTAAGGCCATTAAGGTCATTAAGGTCTTTAAGGGCAATAAGATAAGAGTTTTAACTATTTAGATATGACAATAGAAGAGAGACAACAGGAGATTGTGGACGAGTTTTCGGAAATCGAGGACTGGTTCGACCGGTATGCTGCCATAATTGACGAAGGGCAGAATATCGTGCGCATCGATGAGAAGAAGAAAACCCCCGAGCATCTTATCGAGGGTTGCCAGAGTTCGGTGTGGCTTGATGCGGAACTGAAAGACGGAAAGGTGTATTTCAGCGCGGATGTCAACACCGAGATAGTAAAGGGCATTGTTTCGATGCTTATCGGAGTGCTTAACGGGCATACTCCTGATGAGATATTGAATGCCGACCTTCATTTTATCGATGACATAGGCTTGCGCGAGAATCTGTCGCCGACGCGCTCCAACGGACTTGTGGCTGTGATAAAGCAGATGCGCATGTACGCGCTGGCGCTGAAAGCAGTGGGGGAGTGAGTTGGGAAGTTGGGAAGATGAGAAGTTGGGGAGATGGGAAGATGTAAAGATAATTAATTAAAAATAAAAAACACTATGTCAGGAAAAATTGCGGCATCGCATTTAGTGGCCGACTGGCTGCTCGGAACAATCGACGATTTGCTCAACAGCGTGGGGCTTGGCGGCCACGCGCGAATGGAGCAGATGATTTATGTGTGTGTGATTGTGGCGATAGCCGCCGCGCTTGGCTGGGTGATGAAAAGGATAATCCTGGCGGCTACGCAGAAGGTTGTGAAACTGCGCCACACGCAGTTTGGCTTCGAATTGCTGCGTCAGAAGACGCTTACCAAATGCGCGCATGTGATAACTCCGATAGTGTTTCTTGCGCTGGTGCCATTCGGGTTTGACCGCGATTCGGATTTGCTTGACCTGATAGAGCGCATCACATGCGCCTATCTTGCATTTGCCGTGGGCTATGGCGTGAATGCTGTGCTGTCGTTTGTGTTTACGCGCTATAATGATAAGGAGAATACGCGCAACCTGCCATTGAAGGGCGTGCTCAATATTGGCCGCGGAATTGTGTGGGCTGTGGTGACGATAGTGGCAGTGGCGGTGCTTTTTGACAAGAGCCCGGCCGCGCTCCTCACCGGTCTCGGCGCTTTCGCGGCGGCATTGATGCTTGTGTTCAAGGACAGCATCCTTGGCTTTGTTGCCGGGATACAGATGAGCCAGAACGACATGCTTCATGTCGGCGACTGGATTGTGGTGGAGGGCACGGAGGCCAACGGCGTGGTGGAGGATGTGTCGCTCACAACGGTGAAGATCCGCAATTTCGACATGACGCTTGTGATGGTGCCTCCTTACCGGCTTGTGTCGACATCGTTCCGCAACTGGCGCGGCATGCAGGAAAAGGGCGCCCGCCGCATCATGCTCTCGCTTATTGTGAATCCTGCCACAATCAGGCGCATAGGGAGCGATACGGTAGACGCCCTCGGAGGGAAGTATCCCGAGGTGAAAGATTTTGCATCGAGGCTGTCGAGTGCCGGCGTGACTATGCTGGCGCAAGGCGGCACAGCCCCTGTAAACGGCACCGTAGACACCAATCTCGGCCTTTTCCGCGGCTATTTGGGCTCGTGGCTGTCGGGCCGGGATTACATAACCAAGGACCAGTACCTGATGGTGAGGG
>CANRZQ010000219.1 GCA_947644475.1 uncultured Muribaculaceae bacterium | reverse complement strand
CACCCTACCCGCGCCCAAGGCCGAACTCACATCGTCGAAAATAGCCCACGGCGGCGTCAAGGAATTCCGCGGAATCTTCCGCTCGCGCTTCTCCGATGCCGAGATAAGCGAACTCGAACGGCAGGGACGCGAGGTAATCCTCGACGCCATTCCCCGAATGGGCATCATAAGCACAGCCAAGGCCAATGCCGCAGAAGTGCTCACGCCCATCCTCGCCCAGGCAGGATTCGGGCCCGAAAACATCACAATCAACTTCAAAGACTGAGCCAATGAAAAAGATAACAGCCTGCATAGCCATCGCCCTGGCCCTGGCCGCCTGCATATACATCGCAACATCCACATCCCACATCAGTATTGAAAAGACCCGAATCGACCGCACCGCCAACGTAATCACCGAAATCCGGCGGCTCGGCCAGTGGGAATTCCTCACCGTGAGATGCGAGGTGATGGTCGACTCCGTGCGCACCCGCACCCTGATGCCCGACGACCGCCTCGCCCGCATCTACACCGGAGCCATGCGCCTCGGAGTCGACCTCGACAAAGCCCCCGACGGATGGATTGCCACCCAAGGCGACACAATCGTCGACATCACCCTGCCCGCCATAGGCCTGCTCGACGACCGCTTCATCGACGAGGCCGCCACAGTGGCCTTCTACGAAAGCGGACACTGGGACGCCGCCGCAAAAGAAGAAATGTACCGCACGGCCCGCCGCCGAATGCTCGCCTACGGCCTCGCCAAGCCAAACCTCGAGACAGCACGCCAGGCCGCCCGCTCGCGCTTCACCACACTCTTCACCGCCCTCGGCTTCAAGCACGTCAACATCACCTTTGCCGAATAATCATACTAAATGGACACATCCGACAAAACCTCTACCTTCGCCAAAGTGCGCACAGCCGTCACCGACACGGCCAAAAACAAGGCAGGCGAGTTCTACGCACGTGAGAAACGCTACCTGCGGCGCAACGCCCGGATCTTTGCCGCCATCGTGGCCGCCGCCATCGTAATCCCGGCCGTGGCCGGAGCGCCATGGTGGGCGTGCCTGCTCATAATACTGTGCGCCATAGCCATCCCGCCGTTTATAATGTACCAGATGGCCAAGGCGCGCTATCTCGGCTACATCAACAGCACCCGCGCCGCCGCCACAGCCATCACCTCCTTCCGCCTGCGCGACCTGCTCAAACATTAATCAATGCACAATGCACGATGCACAATGCACAATCAATGCACAATGCACGATGCACAATGCACGATTGGGCTACGCGCTGAAAGCCGATTGTGCATTGTGAATTGTGCATCGTGCATTGACTAAGCATTGTGCATTAAAAAAACGCTTGCTTTTTTAACGGATTTTTCTTAAATTTGCGAGTTAATTTAAATTTATTTTTTATTATGCTTGCAGACAAGAAAATTGAAATCGCAGAGTTTGAGGTAAACAAAGATTATGGCGACGACGAGATGATTTTTCGCCTGAACACACCGCAGGGCGAGGTCACACTCTCTAAATTAAAGTTTCAGATCGGACAGCCGCTGCCCGACACCCTTTCAGTAAGGATAAAAGGCTCCGACAAGAAAGGCTTGCCTTTGGTGGGACACCACATGGCAAGATATGTGTCGGAATTTTATGCCGACGGATTCCAGCGTGGCGACGAATTTGAGTTCAAAGTAGTGGCAATGCCGCCCGACGATATGGGATACTACCGCCTCGAAGACTCCAACGGCCTTACATTCAAACTCAGGGAGACACGCTCGATTCTCACATTAGGGCAATCGGTGCGGTGCCGTTTCGAGACCCTCAACCAGACATTCTTCTCAATCAGACGCTCGTCGGCCGACACCGACCTGCCGATGTTCCACATCAAGGACCTGCTCAAAGGAGCGCGGCTCATAGGATTCTCCCACCACAATGCCGAGGCGCAGATACGCAAGATACCCGAACTCCGGCAGGCCATGGCCGAACTCGACAACGGCTATCCCT
Organism: uncultured Muribaculaceae bacterium; assembly: GCA_947644475.1. Lineage (GTDB taxonomy): Bacteria > Bacteroidota > Bacteroidia > Bacteroidales > Muribaculaceae > CAG-873. The sequence goes on along the minus strand of CANRZQ010000219.1, from coordinate 2,883 downwards.
CATGGATTCTCACAGCCCTCAAAGCCGTGCGCGCCATGATGCCCCGCTGGTTCCGCGACAGCGTGCGCGACAGCCGCTCATCCACAGTGCGCCCCATCATCGGCGGCCTGCGTAAAATAATCCTTTTCCTGCTCCAGGGCTCGGGATTCCTCCGCAACATACATGGCTCGGAAAGAGCCAACCTCCAGAACCTGCTCACATCGCAAATCGAGCAAATCGACGCTTACAGCGAGGCTTACGAGATAATATGCCGCAAAGGCGAGACCGCATTCATCGACGAACTGCTCTCCAACCTCAAGGAATCGGGCTACCTGTTCCACCCCAACATGCAGTTCGCCATCATGATGATAATATTCCGCATGTCGCCCGAACTCGTCAACACATCGCTCGGCAACATCTTCGACACCCTCATGGGCTGGGACCCGTCGACATGGAAGACTGAGCCGTTCCGCCAGGCATTTGTCGAGCAACTCGAAATGTTCATATCCGAGAAATCATCGGAAATCTCCGACTTCATCCGCCCCGAGACAGGAGCCGAGAATGAACTCATCGAAAAGATGCTCACGGCCATAGCCATACAGCAGTCGCTCGTCAACGACACCGACAACGTCGACCTCCGCCGCAACCTCTCGCAGTTCTACCGCTGCCTCTCGCTCCTGCGCCAGGCACGCGCCGACGCCCTACTCCATAAAAGTTACCTCACCATCATGGGCACGCGCCTGCCCACCGATTTCACATGGAACGACATCAAGGAGTCGACCATGATGATGACACGCGCCACTGTCGACGCACCCGCCAACGCCGTAATCACCACCCCCGACCGCTGGTGGGCCGACGGCGACATCGAGGTGCAGTTCGGAGCCGACGGCATCACAATCGAGCGGCTGGGCGAGAACGCCGAGGCCGTGATACCAAACGGAATCCTGCAATGGCCCGGGCTCCAGATCGTAACCAAACTCACAAAAGGACTCAACCGCTCCAAAATAAAATCGATCGAAGGCCACGACGAATTCTGGAAAGACGTGGAGACAGCCCTGTTCACCCCCCACGAAAACCCCACCGAGGCCGTGACACAGCGCCACGCCGACATCGACGACGTGGTGCGCATCATCATCGACCGCGTAAACCACACCCCCGGCGGCTACCTCTTCCACTGCAAGATTGTCGACGAGCATTTCATCGACACCGAAGGCTTCCTCCGCGACTCCGAAATAGCGCCGTACAACCTCCACAACATCATGATAGGCCACTTCCGCCACTCCAACGGACGCCCCATGATGTTCGACGCCGTGGTAAAAGACATCGACGAAAACGACTGCATATACTTCTCCCTCCTCGACGCAACCCGCGAGGCCATACGCAACATGGCCAGCAACGGCGACACATCGCTGTGCGTAATCACCAAAGACAACGGCACAAGTTACTCCGCCCTCTCCGAAGAAGGCTACGGACTCTTCCTCGCCAAAGAAGAAAAAGGACAGCCACCGTTCCATATCAAAAACGTGGTGAGGGCACGCGTCACAGGATACAACGGCGCGGTGCAGGCCGTAATAGAGGAAGGCCCCATCGACAGCCACTCAATCGACAACGCCACAGCATTCCACCGCCTGCTCAACAACCTTGCCGTATACGACCCCGAGGCCGAGCCCGAAGACAACGACCTCGACGACGCCGACCTCATGCCCATCGACGACATCCGCCAGATCATCGACATACTCCACTACAAGGCCATATCGCTCCCCGGAAACATAATATCGGCCTTCGACTACCTCTCCTATGCGCGCCTGCTCGCCATAATAATAAAGGACAACGAGAAAGCCGACATGCTCCGCGCACACAAGGAAATGCTCCTCCTCCACCAATTCTACGCAAAAAACAAACGCATAGCCGCAGCCGACATCGACAGCGCCATGAGGCTCGCCCCATGCTCCACACTCATCAGCCGCATGGCGCGCCGCCTGTCAATCGTGGCATGCCTCGGCAACGACGAGGCCAACCCCGCGCTGTGGGACGACACTTCCAACGCCACATCCGACACCGACCGCCAGCTCGCCCGGATGGTGCTCTCATATAACTTCCTTACAAAAATCGACCCCGACGACTCCACCGCCGCCGCCATAAAGGAACGCATCGCCCAGATGCTCAACGTCGACACCGACCAGCACACTCTCAAATACTACGGCTCCGAATCGCAATACGTCGAATTCAAAAGTTCAATCGTATACCCCGCCCGCAAAGGACGCGCCGGCACATCAGCAGGCGACCCCGACCGTCAGGAATTCGAAATCATGCACATCATCGCCGGATTCCTCAACTCCACAGGCGGCACGCTATACCTCGGCGTAGGCGACGACCACTACGAGCGCGGACTCGCCGAAGACTTCAACTTCTACAAACTCGACCGCTCCGAAAAAAACACCCCGCGCCGTCGCAACATCCAGAGCCTCGACAACCTCGCCAACCACATCTCCAACCTTATCGACGACTCATTCTCAATCGGAGCCAACGCAGGCGGATACACCGAGGTGGAAATCGACGACGAATCCACAAAAGGCGTGATAGCCATAAAAATCAAGCCCTGCTACCACCCCGTCTACCTCAACGGCGAACTCTTCGTGCGACATTCCGCAAAAACCGAGCCCCTCACCGCAGCAGCCGAGATAGAAATGTTTGAAAAAGACCGTCAGGCACTCTACATCCAGCAAAACGCCGCCGCATCAAACCTCGCCCCCACCCCCACCGCGCCCACCGTGCAGCAGAACGCCGCCGCGGCAATAGACGCCCCCGCCCAATGCCCGGAAACAGCCCCCGCAGATGATGACCGCCCGGCCGCTCCCGCGGTGGAAAACGCCATAGCCACATCATCGACCCGGCGCAACATCC
>CANRZQ010000218.1 GCA_947644475.1 uncultured Muribaculaceae bacterium | reverse complement strand
ATTTTACCACGAATTTCACAAATTTCGCGGATTTCACAAATTATTTTGAATCAACCCGGCAGGAACACTAACCGCGAAGCGCTTTGCAAGGCAAAGAATCCTCCGGATTGTGAAAATATAATCACAATCCGGAGGATTGTGTTCCTGTATCGTATAAAAAAAAGAATGAGTAACGAAATCAACAAGTTGATTTGCAATTACTCATTCTCCTCTCTCCTCTGGCGGTGCGTACGGGACTCGAACCCGTGACCTCCTGCGTGACAGGCAGGCATTCTAACCAGCTGAACTAACGCACCAAAATTGAGGTTGTCAATGCTTTTGCTCAGGAACCCTCGGCGCTCTTGCTTCGGTGTCGTTCCCTTGCTTTTGCGGTGCAAAGTTAAGGCGTATTTTCCGATTGTGCAAATTTTTTGTGAAAAAAATTTCATATTTTTTCACACTATTTTTGTAATTTACTATCAATCAACATCTTAACTGTATATTATTTTTTAAGCAAATTTTTCCTTTCAGCGAATAAACGGAAAGCGGAAGGCTTTTAACTCGGAGCGGAGCGCAGCCTCGCAGCCGCCAAGGTAGGCGTCGCAAAGGGCGTGGAAACGCGGCGAATGATTCATCTCGGAAAGGTGGGCCAGTTCGTGGCATACGATGAAGCGACGCAGACGCTCGGGCAGGAAGATGAGCACATAACTGAGGGCTATCTCGCGGCGCGCGGAGCAATGGCCAAGCACACGGTGGCCGTTGGACACAGTCCACACTATGGGGCTTACCCCTATTTCTTCGGCCACAGAGGCGGCATAAGGGAGCAATATCGGGGGGGCCTCGCGCCGCGCCATGCGGCAGATACTGTCGGAGATGGCGCGCATGGTGTCGTGGCTGTCGAAATCCCAGGCCTCACCTACCCGTATATGCCAGTTGCGGCCGTCGATCTCATAAAAAATACGGCCGGCGTCGGCATCCTGGCTGTCGATAAAGACAGTCACTTCGGGAAATTCGAGCCTGTCGCCGGGAGAATACATGCGCGGAGGCTTGGCCGCGTACATGCGCGGCGCAAAAGCGCGCAAGGCCGACAGCACCTCGGCGGCGGCGATGCCTGTGGGCGCGCTCACTTCCAGGCGCGCGCCTTTCCACCGGGCGCGTATCGAGCGGGCGGTGCGGCGCACCGTGACGTGGACGGTGCCAAATTCCTCCATAGGGTAATTTCCGGCCGTGGTGATGTATCCTTGCATTGTGAAGCGCAGAGAGCGTCAGTTCCAGTTCAGTTTCTCGCGCAGGGCTGCCGGAAAGGCATGGGCGCGGCGCATGATTATGCGCGCGACAAACGGAGCGCGGCGCAGGCTCACACGTGTCCCGACAGGGAGCATGCGGTAGCGGCCGTCGAGGGTGAGGCGGAAACTGTGGCTGCGGGCCTCTACCACCACATCGATGACACTATCGTCGGACACAATCAGGGGGCGCATTCCCAGCGAATGGGCCGCTATCGGCGAGAGCACCCATATTGGCGCCGTGGGCTGCGCCACGGGGCCTCCAACGCTCAAATTGTAGGCGGTAGAGCCCGTGGGAGTGGCCACGATAAGGCCGTCGGCACGGTATGACGCCAGGTCGCGGCCATTGATGCGTGTGTGCGCCGTGACTATCGACGAGGCCTCATCTTTTGTGAATGTGACCTCATTGAGGGCGTAAGGCCAGTCGAGCGCATCCTCCCGGCCTTCGACCGCCACCTCGATAAGGCTGCGGCTCTCGATGTCGAAATCGCCACGGAGCATTTCGGGCAGCACATCGGGCAGTTCGTCGATTGACGCGCCTGAAAGATAGCCGAGATGCCCGGTATTCACCCCGAGGATAGGCAACTGCCTGTCGCCCACCCACATGGCAGTGCGCAGGAACGTGCCGTCGCCTCCGAAACTCATTGCCATGTCGGCCTCAAATGGCGAGCCGTCAGCCACCGCATGCACGCCCCGCAGAGCGTCGGGCACGAGAGCCGAGAGCACGCCGTGAATCTTGCGGTGCATCACCACATCTATACCGGCTGTGCGCAGCGACTTCAAAAATGCGGCAATCGCCCCGGCATACGGCTCCTGCTGCCGGCTTCCATATATCGCAATAGTCATAATTTTCAGATTAAAATCAGTCGTCATACGGGAATTGACGCATAAACGCGTTAAAGGACCAGTCTTCCTCTATAATCATGCGCCGCATTTTCATTTCATAAAAAAAGTAATCTATTGACAAATCCATTTTAGAATCAAGTATCGCATAATTAAAAAAAGAGACCATCTTTGTTATCACAAGGATAAGATAATACCTTAAATTACTGGTAAGGTCTTCTATATCCTGCTTAATGGCGGCTTCATGTATAAGTTCGTTTCTAAGATGATAGATCCTTGACAGATGCATATTTACATTGTCCATATGGTTATGAACAAAATTTTTTCGCTTGTCCTTTTGGACGAACAAACAAGATTTATATTTCATCAGACGGTATTTTAACAAAATATTGGACGCAGATTGAGTCAATGCGTCAATATTCTTATCCGATAAGGCTTCTCCTTGCGAAAGCAACCCCGCTTTCTTCAAAGTATTTTCGAGGTCGTCAAAATTACGTCTGACGTAATTGACAAATAAAATATTGGATAAATTGGTCTTCAAACGGCCAAATGTGTTTTCTTCCACCATCGGCGAAGAAAAGATATATTCCAAAGCTATCCAATAATTAATAAACCGCTGTTCTATCTCACCGTCACGATCCCCTATTCTTAAATGCCGGAGAGCGGAGACAAGGCGATCTTTAAGGTCATGCTCCACATATTTACATCCAAGAATCGTATCTATTTTTTTTCTAAAAATATTAGATTTGGCCATATCTTGAAAATCATCGTCAAGAAAGAAACGCGTGGGAAGAAATATCGCATCGTGATGTTTGTCTTTTTCCCTGATAACCAATGCCGTAGGTTGGATTTCGATATTCAGCCTGCTAAGATATAGATTTATGGAATCTATATCTGCCGATAGTCTCGTTATCGCTTCCTTTATCGCAGAATCGCCGTCAGAAGCGACACATCTGTGTACGTAAAACCTTTTTTTAGGTTGTGGTGAAGCAAAGTTTACAAATTGAGGACTGGAACGAAACTGTTCATTCGCCGGATCAACATCCATTTCAGATTTAAAATTAGAAAGGACAAAACTACCCGGGATTCCATGCACGACAAGCACTACACAATGGTTCCGGCCCCGTTCGTCAAGCAAACAATTTTTAAAAGCATGGAACGAGTCAATCGTATCCGGCTTTTTGGAATAGTATTTTATTATGCTGTAAAGGCCGCGCTTGGAATAGCCAATATTCAACAATTCACGAGCCAAAGACGATGTCATATCGTCGAGACGTTCCACAGATATATAAAAGTCTTTATCCGCGATTTCTTCATCCGATGCAAAAATCTTTTCAATAGAGTCAAATAAATTACCCAGATAAATGTCTTTATTGAATGTCAACAATTCCGAAAGAAGATAAGTTATCTGTGTACATGCAGGAGTGTTTCTGTTTCCTTTTGAAGAATTAAGTTCTGCGTCGAACTTTCTCAACAGCTCGATAACACTTCTCTTTCCAATACCGGGATAACGCAATATTTCATCCTTGTCTAATATGGCAATAGCCTCCTTTAATGAAAGTTGAACCGTTTCAGCCCTTTTCACGGTATAATTCTGCCAGCCAATGATAAAATCGCGCAATTCATTGAGAATTGTATTGACATTATGATGCCGGACCCTGTAACTATCCAATGAGTTGAGATGGAGCAGTTCTTTTAGCCTATCTTTGAAGAATGAATATAAATGGATGCCCTTCATTTTATTGATAAAATATGGTACAAATTTACATTAATTACAGTTAATCTTACTGCTATTTACTGTTAATGAAATGTTAAAAATAATATTTTATAAATTATTTTTTGGTTGTAATTAAAAAATTAACTACTTTTGCATACCAAATAGCGCGTCAATTTTTGTTATAAAAATATAAAGGGAGCGCATCATTCTTGTTTAGGAGAACGTTACGTTCCGCGGATTGAGTCACCTCCCTACCAACACGTCCACAATCTGATGATTGTGGACGCTTTTTTTAACCTCAAAGGCAGTCTCGCGTGTGCGGGGCTGCCTTTGAGAGGGGATGAGATTGGGCAGGGGGCTATTTGTAGCGGACCCAGCGGATGAGGTCTTTGATGGAGGGCTTCTTGCCGTACATGAAGATGCCGACGCGGTAGATTTTGGCCGAAATCCATATCATGGCGAGGAAGGAGACCACCAGGAGCACAAGAGAGAGGGCTATTTCCCAGCCGGGGATGCCGAAGGGGATGCGCGCCATCATCACCATGGGCGATGTGAAGGGTATGATCGAGAGCCAGAAGGCGAGGCCGGAGTTGGGGTCGTTGGCCACCGACATGGAGAATACGAATCCGAGTATTATGGGCACGATGGCTATTGACGTGAGTTGCGAGGCGTCCTGGATATTGTCGACAGCCGAGCCGATGGCGGCATATATCGATGAGTAGAACATGTATCCGCCTATGAGGAAGAGCATTATCCATACGAAGAGCATGAGGATGTAGGCGGGGTCGCCGAGTTGGCCGATGGCGGAAAGGAGGTCGAAGTCGGGCGACGACATGGAGCTGATGATAACTGGCATCACCCATTTGCTGAAAGAGCATATGAGCAGGCCCCAGATGAGAATCTGGGTGACGGCCACCAGGCCTATGCCGAGTATCTTGCCGAGCATCAGCGAGTTGGGACGCACCGACGACACTACGATCTCGAGCACGCGGTTGTTTTTCTCCTCGATAATCGATGTCATCACCATCTGGCCGTAGATC
>CANRZQ010000217.1 GCA_947644475.1 uncultured Muribaculaceae bacterium | reverse complement strand
AATTAAGGGCGTTTTTTAATGATTCTGTTAACAGTCGTTAACATTTCAAAGGCTGAAATGGCAGGATTCCACCGCTCCGAGGCATGGATAAAAAAACGGCGGGACCGGCCGCCGCGTTACAACGCGGGGGAACAAGGGCGGAGAAGAGGGCGGGGAGGGGTTTTGAACAAAAAAAATCCCGGCGCGGAGGCGTCGGGATTGCGGATGGGTATAGGGTCGGGTTATTTGCCTGTTTTTTCCTGAGAGGGGATGGATACGATTTCGACATCGAAGACGAGCATCTGCAACGGACCGATGTTGGCACGCGGACTTCCATCTACGCCATAAGCGAGGTTGCCGGGAATATAGAATGTGGCCTTGCCTCCCTTGCCAATAAGCTGGAGACCTTCTTTCATGCCTTCGACAAGCGCGCCGAGGGGCATAACACGGGGTTCGTCGGTGGTCTGGTCGAATACGCGGCCGGTGATGTCGGCGCCTTTGTAATTAAGGAGCACTCGGTCGGTCTCGCCGGGTTTGGGGTCTTCACCAGGGTTGATTATCTTATAGGAGAGGCCGGAGGCTGTGGTCTTGATTTCGGGATCCTTGGCTTTTTGTGCGGCAACATACTCTTCGCCGGCCTTGACGTTGGCAAGAGCCTCGGGTTCCTGAGCCTTGCGGGCATCGTCGGCTTCTTTCTTTGCCTTGCGCACTTCGCCCATCAAGCCCTGATAGACTTGCTGATAAAGTTGGGCTGCGGCGGCATCGACTGTGTCGGCAAGGAATGATTCCTTGAAGAAGGAAAGCATCTTGGCCTCGTCGACCTCAACGCCCATCTGGGCAAATTGCTTAACCTGGTTCCTGAAGTTCATGCCGATGTTCATGCCATAGGTATATGCCGATGCTGTATCGGCAGCGAGAGCATATTGCATTCCTCGTATAAAGTCGGCTTTCGAGAGTGTCGAGTCCTGTGTCATGGCCTGGTCGAACATGCTTGCCACCTGCACACCGGCCATCTTGCCGAAAATTTCAGTTATGGAGTCAACTTTTGACTGGGGCACGATCTGGTCGGCAGCGGCGTTGTCTGAACCGGCCTTATCGCATGCTCCGAAAGAGAGCGCCACCGCAGAAGCGGCGATTACAAATAATTTTTTCATTTAGTTTATACTTTGATAATTTGGGGCAAAGGTACGACATTTATTCTTGTCCGTCAATAGTTTCACCCCTGTTTTATCATTGACACAACATTAAAAAAAGTAAAAAAAGAGGGCGTGCCATAATCGACACGCCCTCTTTATAATTATATTGTAAGGCAATCAGCGGATGGGCATGGAGTAGTCGCGCGAGTAGCGGAGCATCTGCATGGGGTAATCCTCGGTGTAGGATATGGTCACGTCGGTAAGTTTGCCGTCGTTGTCAAAGACCGGGGTGTAGACCGGGTTGACAAAGCCTTTGTATGGCGCGATTGACAGGCGTGCGTAGCGGTCGAGCACCTCGCGGTGGATTTTGGGGTCGACTTTCACGGCATAGGTCTCAACGAGTTTGCGTCCGGCTTCGTAATCGCCTTCCGACTTGATGCGCTGCACCTCGGCGAGGAGTTCGCCAAAGAGGCCGCGGAGACGCTGATAATCGTTGATGCGGATAAATGTCTTTCCGTCGATGTCGACGTATTCAATTACATTGTCGGGCTTGCCTTTTTCATATACCCACTCGGCGATGAGTTTGCGATTGCGCATGTGGGCTTCTTCGACATCCTTGCCCGGCTCGATGCGCATAAGTTGGGTCATGAGGCCGTTGAGGATGTATTTGTAGTATTCGGCCTTGTATGCCTCGGGGTTGTCGAGCACGCCGAGTTCGATAAGTTTGGGATCGGCGAGATAGTAAAGGGCAAACAAGTCGGCACGCGCTTCCTCGAGGGTGGAGCCGTGGGCTTTGAGCGCGTCGGGGTCGACACCGGGGAGCAGACGGCCGGAACCGTGACCGAGACATTCATGAAGGTCGGTGTGCAGGTTGTCGGTGATGAAAAGGTATTGGTCGAGGAGGTCGCGGGTGGGCTGGTCGATTACAAATTCCTCGTTGAAGCCGTTGCCGTGCGAAGCCTCATCGTAGGCCTCGGTGATGTTTTCAAGGGTAACGGACTTGGAGCCGTGGGCCGCACGTATCCAGTTAGAGTTGGGCAGGTTGATGCCGATGGGGGTCGACGGATAGGAGTCGCCGGCAAGGATTGCCGCAGTGATTACCTTAGCCGACACGCCCTTTACCTTGTCTTTGCGGAAACGCGGGTCGACAGGCGAATGGTCTTCAAACCACTGCGCCGCTCCGGAAATCACTTCCGTGCGATGGCTTGCCTTTTCATTTTTGAAGTTGACGATTGATTCCCAAGATCCTTTCATGCCCAACGGGTCGCCGTAACTTTCAATAAAGCCGTTGATGAAATCGACTTTCGAGGCAGTGTCCTCGGCCCATTCAATGGAATATTCGTCGAACTTCTCGAGCGAGCCGGTGCGATAGAATTCAATGAGGAGTTCTATGGTCTTGCGCTGCGCGTCGTTTTCGGCATATTTTTTTGCCTCTTCGAGATTTTCGACAATTTTGCCGATATGGTTGGAATAGTATCCGCCGATTTTATATACTTGCTCGCGGATTTGTCCGTCGGAATCCTTTACAAGACGTGAGTTCAGGCCATAAGAGATAGGAGTGAGGTCGGTGGTGTCCTTCTTGGCATTATAGAATGCCTCGACCTCGGCCTGGGTGATGCCGCCGCCATAGAAATTGCATGCAGAGGTGGTGATAAGGTCGACACCGTCGGCCTGGTTTACACGCTTGGCTACTCTTTCGGGATTAAACACTATATCCTCGAAAGTAGCCACCGACGCCGGCTGCAAGCCGAGGGCGGAAAGTTGCTTGCAGAAAAACTCGCGCGAGAATTCAGGCACGAACTTATCCATCGAATAGTGATGGTGTATGCCGTTGCCGAACCATACCTGCTTGAGGTATTTCTCGAAAGCGCGGTAGTCGGGGTCGTTGGGGTCGCCGGTGTAACCGGTGTAGGCCATTTCCAGCGCATTGCGCAGGGGAAGATTGAAGATGCAGTTTTGGTCCCAAAGAATGTCGCGTCCCCAGAGGGCTGCCTCAGTGAGGTAATACACCAGAGCCTTCTGATTGAGCGAAAGGTTCTCGAAATCGGGCACTTTGTAACGGAGCACCTCTATGTCGGCGAAGCGGTCGACGACATAATCAAATTTTTCGTTGTTTTCTGCCATGGTTACAGGAGCGATGGCTGCGACGGCAAGCGCCGCGAATATTGTTTTTTTCATAATGGGAGATTATTCGACATAAAGTACAAGCCCTTTGAGGTATTCACCTTCGGGATGGTAGATATTCACCGGATGGTCGGCCGGCTGTGTAAGCTGATGGAGGATGCGGACGCGACGGCCTGTCTGGGCTGCAGCAGAGAACACAGCCAGGCGGAACTGTTCTTTGCTCACGGCCTGCGAGCACGAGAATGTGAACAGGATTCCACCGGGGGCTATCCGCTCTATGGCGCGGGCGTTGAGCCGCTGGTATCCGCGCAGGGCATTGCGCAGAGCGGTGCGGTGCTTGGCAAATGCGGGGGGATCGAGTATTATAAGGTCGTAGTCGCCGGGGCCGATGTTGTCGAGATACTTAAAGGCGTCTTCGGCGAAGGATGCGTGGCGAGTGTCGCCGGGAAAATTCAAGGCCACATTGGCGTCGACAAGCGACACGGCCTTGGCCGACGAGTCGACCGAATGAACAGTTTCCGCTCCGCCGCGCAAGGCGTAGACCGAAAAACCGCCTGTGTAGCAGAACATGTTGAGCACACGGCGTCCGCGGCTGTAATGCTCGAGAAGCGTACGGTTGTCGCGCTGGTCGACAAAGAAACCGGTCTTCTGCCCGCGCAGCCAGTCGATGCGGAATTTCAGGCCATTCTCCACGGCAATGTCGGTGGAGAATCCTCCGATTATATAGTCGTTGACGGGGTCGAGGTGGGCTTTATATGGAAGCGTGGTGTCGCTTTTGTAATACACCGATGTGATGCCGGCCTCAGGGAGGGCCACAAGCGCGTCGGCTATGATGTTGCGGGCAAAGTGCATGCCCGGACTGTGGGCCTGCACCACGGCTGTGGGGCCGTAGATGTCGACAACAAGGCCGGGGAGGAAGTCACCTTCGCCATGAACAAGACGGAAAGCGCCGTTGTCGGCACGCACAAGCCCGAGAGCCTTGCGCATGCGCCATGCCTGGGCAAGACGCGAGGCATAGAACGCCGCGTCGGCCTCACCCTCGCCAAAAATCAACATTCTCACGGCTATCGAGCCAATCTGGAAATGGCCGCAGCCTATGATGCGCCCGTCGGATGCCGCCACCGACACCAGGTCGCCCTCCTCAATCCCGTCGGGAAGGGCCTTGATGGCGCCGGAAAACACCCACGGGTGGAAGCGGTCGAGCGATTCTTCCTTGCCTTTGCAAAGTTTTACGATTGGATACATATGTCAGAGTTTTATTTACCAAGGAAACGGAAAAGGTCGCTGCCGTTGGCATAAACAAGAAGGAGCAGCAGGAACGCGAAGCCTACCGTATTGGCCACTTCGAGGAACTTGTCGGACGGCTTGCGGCGCGTCACAATCTCCCAGAGCAGGAAGAGAACATAGCCGCCGTCGAGCGCCGGGATGGGAATTATGTTCATGAATGCCAGTATCACGGAAAGGAAAGCCGTAAGGCTCCAGAACTGCTGCCAATCCCATTTTTCGGGGAAAATGCTGCCAAGCGTGCCGAAACCGCCAACCGATTTCGCGCCTTCCTTGGTGAAAAGCAGCCCAAGCGACGACACATAGGCCGTGAGCTGGCCTGTGCCAAGTTCCCATCCGCGCGGGATAGCGCCGAGAAGC
>CANRZQ010000216.1 GCA_947644475.1 uncultured Muribaculaceae bacterium | reverse complement strand
GGCCGAGACAGAAATGGCCGTAAGCCATGATTTTTTTAAAGAATTAAGACAATGCGCCAGCCAATCGGACAAGTAACCCCGGAAGAATGCAGGGCCATCTACCGCCTGCACGAACGCCTCAGCAGCCTGCGCGAACTCCTCCTGAGCCTCGACCCCGAGGCCGACGCTGCCCTCGTCGGGCGCGTAGAAGCCGACCAAGACGCCACCCGAGCGCGCTTCGACGCCTGGTGGGCCGACATGGCCGCCAAATACTCCTGGCCGGCAGGCTCATATGAAATCAATTTCGAATCCGGCCAAATTTACCAATTAGGAACACAAACCTTGTAGGAACACAATCCTCCGGATTGTGAAAAATAAATCACAATCCGGAGGATTGTGTTCCTACAAAAAGCGGCAACGCCCGGGGGCGCTGCCGCTGTAAGGTTATGGATGCGGGTGATTACCAGGTGAATGTCACGAGGTCGTAACGGTCGTCACCCTCCCAGAACTCGGTGGGAAGACCTTTGGAGTTGAGAGTCCAATTGAACGCTACGGGATCGTCGGTGTATTCATCACCGCCTTCAACACCTTTGCGTACATAGCCCACAGGGAGGTTCTTGACGGCTTTGCCGAGAAGGCCGGCATAGTAAGCAACGCTCATCTCGTCCATTTCGAGTTGGAAATTGTCGTCGAAAAGCATGATGCAGCCTTTGTTGGCAATCACATTCTTGTACTCGGTGTTGGTGTAAGCGAATGTGTATGTGCGGGTGTCGCCGTCTTCTTCGTTTTTAACAACTGTGGCCACATCGCCGTTGGTGTATGCAAGTTTCCACTCCTCGTTGCTTTCGGAACGTTTCAGGCGGGTGAGCAGGCCGGCGTTGTTGTATTCAAACCACCATTCGTCGTATTCGTCGCCTTCTTCATAATATTCATCGTTTACGTCAACGTCGAGGTAATACTGATAGGCATATGCCACATAGCCCTGCTTGTTGAGTTCAAGATACATGTCCCAGCCGTCGTTGGGATTCTGGCTGTCGCGTTCTTTCATGAGCACGGTGAAGTTGTGGGCGCGCGACGGGGGAGTGAAAGTGCCGTATTCGAAAGTTACGTTGGTAGTGCCGTCGACAATCTTGGTGAGCTGGCCTTTTTCGTTGGTGGTGAAAGTGGCGCCGTCGACTGTTGCGGGAAGGCCTTCTTCGAAGATTTCCTCGATGTTGGAGCCGGTGTTGCCGCCGTTGTTGGGTTCATCATCGTCGCTGCACGATGTGAAAGTAAAGCCTGCGATAGCAACCACAGCCAAGGAGGCAAATTTCAGAAAATTTTTCATTGTTGTGTTTTTGATTTGTATAAATGAGCGACAAAGGTATGCAAATTCCTTAATTCTACCAAATTTTTAACATCCGGGTAAACGTTTAAGTTAAAATATTGTCTTATCTTTATAACGTGAATGTAAACAAAATACAAACCACCGACGGTGGACGCACGAGCCGTGCGTCCCTACATTGCAAACAGCGACAAAAAACATTAACTTAACAAACCCAATATAATGAGAAACTTGTACAGATACATATTATTATCATTTTTCTTCCTCTCTATTTTTATGGCCAATGCTGTAAACACCTTCCAAAACCCCGACTTCGCATTTCCGCAGACGGTGCAGGCCAATGCGGAGGCCGCGCTGAATAAGGCCGTGGCCTCGGGCAATGCCCCCACCGCCATCACGGCCCTGTTGCAGATCTCTACGGCAAAGACGAAAATCGACCGAGGCTCGCTCGCCGAAGCCATAGCGCTTGCCGACTCCACAGCCGCCTTGTTCAAGGATTCGGAATATGCTCCCGTTTTCGACCTGCTCACGGCAAGGCTCTACAACCGCTACTACCGGAACAACAGCTGGACGTTCGACCGGCGCGAACTGCCGCTCGAGCCGCGTCCGGCCGACGTGTCGGAATGGTCGGGCGACCAGTTCAAGGCCGTGATAGCCGACTTGTGCGCCCGTGCAGCCGAGGGTGCGTCGGCGCGTCTGCGCGATGTCCCCCTTGCCAAAGGCGATGAGTTCCTGACCTACGACAAGTTATCTGCCGAATTCTATCCCTCGCTCTACGACTTTGTATTAGAGGCGGCCACCAACCTCGTCACATCCACACAAAACAACGAGGAAGGCCTCAAATTCTTCCGCCGCTATGCCACACGTCCCGACTGCCGAGCCACCGAGGCCCTGTGGGCTTTCCGCGAGGCACAGCTGGGGCCCGACACGCAGGCCGCCCTCAAAAAGAATATCGACATCAACAATCCTTACTCGTCGCTGTCGCTCAAAGCATATGCCGCTGGCCTTGCCCTGCCTACGTTGATAGACGATGATACAGAGGATATTCTCGACGTTGACGGCACCGCACTCCAGCAATATACCCCACAGGATAAAATTGCAGAAATCGACAGCGCGGTGAGGCTCATGCGCGAGTTCGTGGCCAAATACCCCTCGCTGGTGTTCGGCGAGGCAATCCAACAGCAAATCGAGCGGCTTTGCGCACCGACTGTGCGTGTGCACTCGGCCAACCTCACCGCTCCCCTCGCCGAGTTGCCGCTGACTGTGGTAAATGTAAACTCCACGCACTATTTCATCAACGTTTTCAAACTTCCGGCACATATCACCACCGGACGCGACCTCAAAAACTATCTTGAACGCTCCGCGCCCGTGCGCCGCACCGAGATACGCTCCGAGGCCGGGGCCAAGGCTCCGTTCCGCGAGGACACCACGCTCACCGTAACGCTCCCCGAGGCCGGACGCTATATCATAGTGCCGCAACAGGCCGGAAAAAAGGGCTATGACTCCTGGTACTCGCGCGTGCAGTGCGTGCCGGTGCTTCCCATGGCCATCGACAATGTGGAGAAGCCTGCCGTGATTGTATCCGATCCCGTGACGGGCGCCCCGGTAAAGGGCGCATCGGTGTCGATGGTCTACAATAAGACTCAGTCGGCCGCCGTGTCGACCGACGCCATGGGCGTGGCATATCCAGATATGAAACACGACGGACGCCTGCGTGTCACCACCAAAGGCGTGCCGTTCGATTTCGACGACATATACATCAACGGCGGACGCGGAGCCAAGCCCGACAAAGAGCCGCGCTACCGCATGGCCGTGATGACCGACCGCGCCATCTATCATCCCGGCGACAGCGTGCAGTTCCTCGCCGTGGCTCATGCCACGCAAGACCGCAAGCAGTGGCTCGCCAAGGACCATGAGGTGATGTTTGTGCTGCTCGACGCCAACAACGAGGAAGTCGACACCCTCGTGGGCCGCAGCGATGAATTCGGCCGCGCCGCCGGCGTGTTCAACCTCCCCACGGGCGGCCTTACCGGGCAATTCAGCATCTACTCGTTTGTCGACGACGAGGAAGTGGGCCAGCAAATGTTCACCGTGGCCGACTACCGTATGCCCGACTTCGAATTGCGCGACGTGGTCGTGGCCAACGATGCTCCGGCCAAGGGCGACGTAACCGTCCGCGGCGAGGCGTTCACCTACTCGGGGATGCCCGTGGGCGGCTGCGACGTGGAGATAGTGCTCTCCACAGCCTCGCGCTGGCGGTGGTTCTCGCCGCAGGAAAAAGTATTTTCCGCAAAGGCTACTACCGACGACGCCGGACGCTTCTCGGCCGTGATTCCCGACTCCGTATTCAAGGCCCATGCCGACGACCCCTATTTCGTGGCCGCCCTCACCGCCTCCGCGCCCAACGGCTCCACAGCCGAGGCTTCCGCGCCGGTGGTGAAAGGCAAGCCCTACGTGATAAACTTGTACGTTGAATCCGCCGTCGACGGCGAGAAGCCTTTCAAGCCCGAAGTCGAGGTGTTCGACCCCGACGGCAAGGCCGTGACTACCCCGCTCGTCTACGAAATCACCTCGGCGAAGTCGAAGAAGCCCGTCCTTTCGGGCGAATTCACCGCCGAAGGCATCGACATTGCCACCCTCGCCCCGGGTGAATACACCATAAAGGTAAAACCCGTCAACAAGGACATTGCCGACGCTGTCGACTCATCGTTCACCGTCTACAATCGCGCGTCGGGCATCTGCCCCGAAGGCCAACAGCTGTTTGTGATTCCCGGCGACAACTATATCCCTGCCGACGGCCGCGCTACCATATCGTTTGCCGTGCCCTCGGAATCGTACGTCCACTATGCCGTGGCTACCGGCTCGAAAATCGACCGTCTCGACATGATAAAGGTCGGCGCGGGCTACCACGACCTTACTGTCGACATCCCTGCCGACGCCGATCCCGCCGAAATAATGCTTTTCATGGTGAAGGACGTAGAGAGCATAAGCCGCACAATCCGCCTCCAACGCAAGGCCGACAATGAACTCGCCATCGAAGGGTCGAGTTTCCGCGACAACCTGCTTCCCGGACAGCCCGAGACATGGAATTTCAGCATCCGCCCCAAAGGCGGCGACAAAGGCCTGCAAGCCGCGCTCGCCCTCGACATGTACAACAAGGCTCTGGACGCTATCCATCCCCATTCGTTCAACCTGTCGTTCCCCGGCCTGCGCACATATGTAACGGCCAACCTGCGCTATATCTATACCGGCGTCGCAACCAACTCTTACAGCACGCCGCTGCGCTTCAAGGATGTGGCGCAGCTGACGGTGCCGCAGTTCCGCTACGGCCTCGACGGCATCTATATCCGCGGAGGCGCGAAAATGGCTCTGAACAGCCGTATGATGAAGACAGAGAGCGTAAGCGAAGAAAGCGTGGCTTACGACCTTGCCGCCCCGGCCATGACCGACGGTGCCGTGCTTGAAGAAGTGGTGACGGTGGCCGATGCTTCGGCGGCGTTGACCGGCAGCGTCTCAGGCATTGTCACCGAGGACGTTCCCGAGGACAAAACCGGCTACCGCGACTCCGACGTGCCCATGGCCCTGTGGGCTCCGATGCTCACCACCG
>CANRZQ010000215.1 GCA_947644475.1 uncultured Muribaculaceae bacterium | reverse complement strand
TCTCTGCTCTTCCCAACTCCCAAACTTCCCAACTCCCAAACTCCCAAACTCCCAAACTTCCCAACTCCCCAACTCCCCAACTTCCCAACTCCCCAACTTCTCAACTCCCCCGCATGTTTAACCCCGACGACGTAGACACCTCATCAAAAGAATTTCAGGATGCACTCTCGCTCATGAGTTACACCAATCAAAGCGTGTTCCTCACCGGAAAAGCGGGCACCGGCAAATCCACATTCTTAAAATATCTTACCGCCACCACCAGGAAAAAATATGTGATTCTCGCCCCTACGGGAATCGCGGCGGTGAATGCCGGGGGACAGACCATCCACTCCTTTTTCAAACTTCCGTTCGCACCCCTCACCATCGACGACCCGGAAATACGCTCATCGCGCCGTCTGCGCCAGCGATTCAAATACAACAAGGAGATGGTAGACCTGCTGCGGGCCATCGACCTTATAATTATCGACGAGGTGTCGATGGTGCGCGCCGACACAATCGACCTTATCGACCGCATACTCCGCGTATATTGCTCCGACATGCGCCGGCCTTTTGCCGGGAAACAGCTTCTGCTCGTGGGCGACATATTCCAGCTCGAGCCGGTGATAAAGTCGGACATGCGCGACGCCCTCTCGTTCTCTTATCCGTCGGGATCATATTTCTTCAACGCAAGAGCATTCTCGGCGCTCGAACTTGTGCCAATCGAACTGTCGAAAGTGTTCCGCCAGAGCAACACCGACTTCATTGCCATGCTCGACCGCATCCGCACAGGACATCCATCGGGACAGGACTTAGCCCTGCTCAACTCCAAGGTCGACCCCATGGCCGACGGCACCAAGGGCGAATCATTCACCATGACCATAGCCACACGGCGCGACATCGTCGACTCAATCAACGAACGGCACATGGCGGCTATCGAACGGCCCGAGCGTCGGTTCACAGGCCATATCCGGGGCGACTTCCCGCAAAACTCACTGCCCACCGACCTCGAACTTGTGCTGAAAGAAGGTGCGCAGGTGGTGTTCGTGAAAAACGACATGGACCACCGCTGGGTAAACGGCACCATCGGACGCATCGACGAGTTTCTCGAAGACGGCATCCGCGTTGAACTTGCCGACGGGGCAAAGCACGTGGTCGACGTCGAGGCGTGGACAAACATGAGATACACTTACAACGAGGAGAAGAAAGAAATCGAGGAGGAAGAACTGGGCAGTTTCACCCAATATCCTCTCAAACCGGCGTGGGCCATAACGATACACAAAAGCCAGGGGCTGACGTTCGACAGCGTGATTATCGACATAGGCCAGGGAGCCTTCTCCTCGGGCCAGAGTTATGTGGCATTGAGCCGGTGCCGCTCGCTCGAAGGCATCACGCTTCGGTCGACTATAAACGCACGCGACATTTTTGTGAACCCTCGCATCGTGGAATTCAGCCGCCGGTTCAACAACGGCTCTCTTATCCGCGGAGCACTCGACAACGCCCGTGCCGACTTGTGCTACCGGCAGGCTGCGCGCGACTTCGACCGCGGCGACATAGCAGGCGCTCTCGACAATTTTTTCCGAGCCATGGAAGCACGCCCCGAATTAGGTTCAGAAGCCGTTCGGCGTCTTATCCGCCGCAAACTCGGCATAATCGACACATTGAAAAGAGAGGTGGAGACGCTTCGGGCTCGCCTCGACGACGACCGGCGACGCTTCGACACCCTCGCGGAAGAATACATCGCGCTTGGCCGTGAGACCCTAAATGGCGGCTGGGATGCCGACGCCGCTATGCGCAATTTCGACAAGGCCCTTTCAATCTCGCCCGGCAATGTCGACGCCCTTCTTGGCAAGGCCGACGTGTATTCGGCGCAGTCCGACATCGACGGCGCGCTCATATGCCTAAACACAGCCATAGACGCCTCGCCGGGCGACAGCCGTCCGCTCATCGAGGCCGGCGACCTGCTTGTATCGTCGGGCGACACCATCGAGGGCATGGACTATCTGCTCCGCGCACTCGACATCGACGAGGCAAATCCCGACGTGCATTCCGCGCTTGCCAACGGCTACGAGGCCGCCGGCGACGACGACAATGCCAGGCTCCACCGCCGCAAGGCCACCCGCCTGCGCAACAATCCCAAAAACGACAAACTGAAAAGCAAGTGAGTAGGAACACAATCCTCCGGATTGTGAATTATTCTCACAATCCGGAGGATTGTGTTCCTGCCGGTGCTAATCCGGAGGATTGTGTTCCTACCGTGCTACTACCAGGGGAATGTATTTGCCATAGCCTTCCGCCTCCATTTTTGAGAGCGGGACGAAGCGCAACGCGGCCGAGTTTATGCAATAGCGCAGACCTCCGCTCTCGGCGGGGCCGTCGGGAAAGACATGGCCAAGATGTGAATCTGTGCCTGCCGCACGGATTTCAGTGCGGACCATATTGTGGCTCGTATCCTCGCGGGCAGTGACAGCATCTGCTGAAAGAGGACGCGAGAAAGCGGGCCATCCGCATCCCGATTCGAACTTGTCGGACGACACAAACAGCGGTTCGCCCGAGATGATGTCGACATATATGCCCGGCTCGAAATTATCCCAATATTCGTTGCGGAACGGCGGCTCGGTGGCTCCGTGGCGCGTCACTGCATATTGCATCGGGGTGAGTCCCGAATCGGCAGCGGCCGACATGGCATTTGTCACCGACTTGGGAATATAGTCGCGGGCCTCGGCGAAAAGGGCGGGATTCACGTGACAATATCCTCCGGGATTTTTCAACAGGTAATCCTGATGATATTCCTCGGCGGGATAAAAATTGGCAAGCGGAAGCACTTCAATCATAATCTCCCGGTCGGCTTCCGCCTGCTTGCGGCCAATATACTCATCGGCCACCAGCCCCGATGCGGGGTCGGTATAGTAAATGCCGGTGCGGTACTGCGTGCCGCGGTCGCCGCCCTGGCGGTTGAGCGAGTACGGGTCGACCGACTTCCAGTAAAAATCCAGTATCTCGGGCAGAGATATCACGTCGGCGTCGTAAGTCACCCTTACTGTCTCTGCCGCATCTGTCGAGCCTGTGCACACCTGCTTGTAAGAAGGCGACGAAACGACTGAATTGGCATATCCCGTCTGAGTGTCAATCACGCCGGGGAGCGATGAGAAAAGGCGTTGTGTGCCCCAGAAGCAGCCTCCGGCCAGATATATTACGGCAGCCGTGGCCACCAAATGCTTTTCCATAATCATATTCTTTTTTTTACAAATATAACAATTATTTTGATTGTTTGAGCGTCTTTTCGTCCGGCTTTTATGTTTATAATTCATCAAGGACAAAACTTATGGAGAATATAAATACGATATATGCACGTTTCAAGCAACAAGTTGACAAGAATCCCGACGCACTCGCCGTAATCGACGGCAAGAACCGGCATACCTACGCCGAACTCGACGACATGGCAGGGCGCATCGCCGCGCTGCTTCCTCCCGACGCCCGATATATCGGCGTGGTGATGGAGCATGGAGTGTTGATGATAGCGTCGCTGCTTGGCGTGCTGAAATCGGGAGCGGCATACGTGCCGGCAGAGCCGTCGTTTCCGCGCGACCGCATACGTTTCATCATGGACGAGTGCAAAGTGAACCTTGTGCTTGCCAACAGCCGGCACCGCCGTATGCTGAAAGGGCTGCCGGTGCTTGCCGTGGACTCCGTCCCGAAAGGCTCGGACGCTCAGGAAGAGGATAAATCGCGGCCTGCCGACCCGGCATATGTGCTTTACACATCCGGCTCGACAGGCATGCCGAAGGGCGTAGTGGCCACGAATTCCAATGTATGCCACTATGCCGATGCTTTCCGCAACGAGTTTGGCATCGGACGTGGCGACCGCATGCTGCAATATTCGGTGTGCACATTCGACATCTTTGTTGAAGAGGTGTTTGCCACCCTGCTTTCAGGCGCGGCCCTTGCCATCCCCGACAAAAAGGCACATGAGAGCATCGACAGCCTCATGCGATATGTCGCCGACAATAATGTCACAATCATAAGCGGTTTTCCTTAACTACTGAATGAAATGAACCATCTCGACAGCATCCCGAAGTCGCTGCGGCTTCTGATAAGCGGAGGCGACGTGCTCCGCGCCGGCTACATAGACCGTCTGCTCCCGCATGTTGAGATTTACAACACTTACGGCCCGTCGGAGACAACCGTGTGCGCAAGTTACTTCCGCTGCAACGGCATGCATCCGCTCGCCGACGGCACATATCCCATAGGCAAGGCCGTGAAAGGCGTCAGAATAGAGATACGCGACAGCGACATGAAACCTGTGGCCAACGGCTCGCCGGGAGAAATATGCATAAGCGGCGACGGAGTGACGCTCGGATATATCGGCGACCGCGAGATAGAGAACCGCGCTTTTGTTACCGAAGCCGACGGACGCCGCACCTACCGCAGCGGCGACCTCGGCACGATGCTTGCCGACGGAACTGTGCTGTTCCATCACCGCATCGACTCGCAGGTCATGATAATGGGACGGCGTGTAGAGACGTGCGAGGTGGAAAACGCCCTGTGCCGCTGCCCCGAGGTGGAAAGCGGCGTGGTGCGGTCGGGCACCGACAGCCGCGGGCTGGCATATCTCGTAGCCTATCTTGTGCCGGGCAGAAAATGCAAGTTCAGCCTTGCGCGTATAAAAGAGCGGATGCGGAAATTTCTCCCCGACTACATGTTGCCGGAATTTTTCATACCTTTGCAATCAATTCCGCTCACGCCCAACGGCAAGGTCGACAACCGGGCATTGCCGCCAACAACAAAGAAATAAGACAATGGGCCATATCTCCATACACCGGGCCGGCACAGCCGACATCGACATGCTCATGCGCTGGCGCATGACAGTGCTCGCCGAAGTGTTTGCCGAACACATCGGCACCGGCTCCGATGCCCTTGCCTGTGCCAACCGGGCATATTACCTCC
>CANRZQ010000214.1 GCA_947644475.1 uncultured Muribaculaceae bacterium | reverse complement strand
GGTGCTCGACCGTTTCCATATCCTCTACACCGAGGGAAAAGGGTCGACCGAGAAGAATCCAAAGTTTGTAATCGAAGAATCCGATGTGCCCGCCAACGAGGTGCTTTCATATTATGTAGTGGAGCGTTGGGAGTTCGATACTCGCCAGAACAGGATGAAGACCGTGGTGGAGGCTATCTGCCCTGTGCTTCACCGCTCGGGCGACTTTGGCGGCGAGGCCGTGAAATACCCCATGTTCTGGGTGAAATTCTCCGACCTGCGCCCGTATCTCGCCCAGCAGCAGATATTTGTTTCCGACGACAACAACCTGCCAACGTGCACCTACGACGATTTCTTCAACCTCACCATGTACGAAGGCGACATCTACAAGACGCGTAACCTTCGCAACCGCTCGATGATGCAGCTTTATCCCGACCCCGACGACCTTAAACGCGCGCAGGATTCAATCCAGGCCCGCCTTGACAAGTTTGAGGAGAAACTTTGGGTTCCCGACCGCGAGGAGATTATCGCTGCCCGCGAGGCGCGCGAGCGGCTTGCCGCCGGCGACACCACTGCGGTTGTCAAGGAAGACAAGGCCGCGAAAGCCGAGCGGCGCAAGTCGGCACGCTCGACATCGCGTTCCAAGAAAAAGTCGACGAAAGTAAAGGAAACAAAAATAAAGACAGACAATTCTTCATCGGCGGCAAAATCAGTGCGCCGTCGCAAAAAATAACACGCTCACCATGAATTTCGTAGATAACGGATTTTTGAGAGTAGCGGCATGCGTGCCATCTGTTAGCCCCGGCGATGTCGAGGCTAATACTGCTTCTATATGCGAGCAGATAGCCCAAGCCGCCGGCCGAGGCGCGCGCCTGGTTGTCTTTCCCGAACTGTGCGTCACAGGTTATACCTGTGCCGACCTTTTCCATAACGACGCGCTGCTCGCCCAAGCCGACAAGGCCTTGGCCATAATTCAGCGTCAGGCCGAGAATTGCAATGTAGTCGCCGTGGTCGGCGCTCCCGTGGCAATCGGCCCTGCGCTCTACAATTGCGCCATTGTAATGTCGTACGATGTGGTGATGCTCGCCATTCCCAAGACTTATATCCCGAACTACAACGAATTCTACGAAAAGCGGTGGTTCGCCTCCGCTCCCGAGGCAGCGTTGGATAATAAAGACCGCCAAGCAGGCCCCGTCGTGTCGCGTTTCGGCACCGACTTCCTCTTTGGCCGCAACATGGTAATCGAATGTCCCGGCGTCAAAATCGGCTTCGACATATGCGAAGACCTCTGGGCGCCGATTCCCCCGAGCACCAACGCCGCTTTAGCCGGCGCGCAGGTCATAGTCAACCTTTCTGCCTCCAACGACCTTATCGGCAAATATGCCTATCTGCGCAGCCTTATAGCGCAGCAGTCGGCCCGCGCCATCTGCGCGTATGTCTATGCCGGGGCAGGCTATGGCGAGTCGTCGACCGACCTCGTCTTCGACGGCAAGGCTCTCATAGCCGAGAACGGCACAATCCTCGCCTCAAATCCTCGTTGGCAGCATATGCCCCAGATCGTGGTGGCCGACATCGACATCGATGCAATCGACCGCGACCGCATGCACAACACCACCTTTGCCGACTGTGCCCGCCGCATCGCCCCGGATTACTATCTTGCCGACTTATACTATCGCAAGAAATTCGACGCCTACGAAGGCGACAATGCCCGTCTGCTTCGCTCGGTGTCGCCGCTGCCGTTTGTGCCTCGTGGCCAAGAGCACAAAAACGAACGCTGCTCCGAAATAATCAACATACAGACAGCCGGCCTTGCCCGCCGTCTCGATGCTATTCACTGCAAGAGCCTTGTCGTGGGCATCTCGGGCGGACTCGACTCCACGCTCGCGCTTCTTGTGGCCGTGCACGCTTTCGACCGCCTCGGTCTCGACCGCAAGGGCATTGCCGGAATCACAATGCCGGGATTCGGCACCACCGGGCGCACCCACAGCAATGCTGTCGACCTCATGGAGGCTCTCGGCGTTACATCCCGCGAGATACCGATTGGTCCGGCTGTCGAACTGCATTTCTCCGACATAGGCCACGACCCCGAAGTGCGCGATGTTACCTACGAGAACTGTCAGGCCCGCGAGCGCACGCAGATTCTTATGGATGTGGCCAATCAAGTCAACGGAATTGTCCTCGGCACCGGCGACCTGTCGGAACTCGCCCTCGGCTGGGCCACATACAACGGCGACCATATGTCGATGTATGGTGTGAATGCCGGTGTGCCCAAGACGCTTGTGCGCCATCTCGTGCGCTATTTCGCCGAACTGCCCGAATTCTCCGCTGTGCGCGCCACGCTCCTCGATATAGTCGACACTCCCATAAGCCCCGAACTTCTGCCCGCCGACTCCAACGGCGAAATAGCTCAGAAGACCGAAGACCTCGTCGGCCCATACGAACTGCACGATTTCTTCCTCTATTATATGTTGCGCTACGGTTTTTCGCCGCGCCATGTATTCG
Source organism: uncultured Muribaculaceae bacterium (assembly GCA_947644475.1). Lineage (GTDB taxonomy): Bacteria > Bacteroidota > Bacteroidia > Bacteroidales > Muribaculaceae > CAG-873. Next base: position 2,445 of record CANRZQ010000214.1, on the reverse strand, counting down.
CTTTGGCGCAAAAAGCCTTCGACGACCTCTATTCCGATGAAGTGGTGTTGCGCTGGATGAGAGAGTTCTACCGCCGGTTCTTTCAGCAGCAGTTCAAGCGCTCATGCCTGCCCGACGGCCCGAAGGTCGGGTCGGTATGCCTTTCCCCGCGAGGCGACTGGCGCATGCCGTCCGATGCATCGGCACGCCTGTGGCTTTCTGAGGTTGATGAATTGATTTACGAAAACAAACAATCCGGCTCGGCCGTTTGAACGATATGATAAAAAATATTTTCACCGCCATATTTCTGTGCTCCTCGGCCTTATCGTTTGCCGCAAAGCCCATCGACGAGGCCAAGGCCGCATACAATGCCGGCGAATATGCCGATGCAGCCGCAAGGCTTGAAGCCATTCTCAAAAAAACGCCCAAGGATGCCACTGCCAACTATTACATGGGGCTTACGCAAATAGCACTCGACAATACGGCAGATGCCCGGGCTGCGCTTCTCAAGGCCGAGGATAGGGGAGTGGCCGACGCGTCGCGCCTTCTCGCCGACATAGCCCTTGCCGATTACGATGTGGAGACTGCCGAAGAACATCTCGATACTTACGACACGCTCCTGCGCAAGAGCAAAAAGAGTGCGCCTGAATCCATTGCCGAGACTCGAAGCCGCCTTGTCACGATAAAGAATATGCTCGAGCGTGTGGAAAAAATCGTGATTATCGATTCTGTCGTTGTCGACAAATCTGATTTCTTCAAGGCTTACGCCCTCTCGCCCGAAGCTGGTCGCCTGCTCGAAGGCTCGTCGCTTCCGCCGCAATATTCCGCGTCGGAGCCAAGCATGGTATATCGTCCTGAAAATGGCAAGGAAGTATTTTGGTCGATGCCCGATGCCGACGGCGCGTTGCAGATTGTGTCGGCCGGAATCCTCGACGACGGCACAATGGAGGAGCCGCGTCCCCTCGGCGACGAACTGGCCGAGGGAGGAGATGCCGATTTCCCCTTCCTCATGGCCGACGGTGTCACCCTGTATTTCGCCAACAACGGTGAGAATTCACTCGGCGGCTACGATATATTCCTTAGCCGGCGCGATTCCGACGGCTCTGTGTTGCAGCCTCAAAACATAGGCATGCCGTTCAACTCGCCTTACGACGACTACATGCTCGCCATCGACGAGACACGCGGAGTAGGGTACTGGGCTACCGACCGCAACAGGATTCCCGGAAAAGTTACAATCTATACCTACCTGCCCTCCGACACGCGCGTCAACTGCTCGCCAGACGACCCCGACATCGCCGACCGCGCATTCATCCGCTCGATCAAAGCCACGCAGGACCCCGGCAAGGACTATTCAGCCTATCTCAAAGCGCCGGCACAGTCCAATGCCGGTGAGGCTGAATCGGAATTTGCATTGTCAATGGGCAACGGCAAGGTATATGCCTCGCTCTCCGATTTTAAGAATCCGCAGGCACGCGAGGCTATGGAACAATATCTCGACCGCCGTGCCGAACTCGTCCGCATGGAGCAGCGTCTCGCCGCATTGCGAAAATCGTATGCCGACGGCAACCACAGCGCGTCTTCCGACATTCTCGAACTCGAACGCCGTGTCCTCGCCGCCCGATCGATGCTCACCCGCCTGCGTAACACCGTAATCCGCACCGAGACGAAATAGCGTCGGGTAAAAATTTGTCAAAAAGCATTAAAAAAATTTGGAAGATTAAAAAAAAGGTTATAACTTTGCATCGTCAAACCAATAAAACATCTTTCAGAAGCAAAAAGTTGCTTGCAAAGGCAAAAAAATATAAAGCCGTTGACAAATAGTTGTAAAGGTTAAAAGAAACGGCTCACCAAATCATTATCACAAACGCTTCAATAGCTCAGTCGGTTAGAGCATCTGACTGTTAATCAGAGGGTCGTTGGTTCGAGTCCATCTTGAAGCGCTCAAATCTAATCCGTCAAGATAGTTCCGGTCAAAAGCCGGAACTATTTTTTTGCACTTTTTGGGAGGCCAAACGTCCACCCGGGCAGGAAAAGTATCCACCCGGTAGGAACACTAACCTCCGGATTGTGTTCCTACATAATAGATTTTTTTCACAAGCCGTAAATCCGGTGCATAGGTGGTCTCCGTCAGGAGACGAATATTGTAGCGCGGGGCGATAGCCCCGGGAATAGGAGCAAGCATCAATAATGGCATTGGAGCGGAGGCCGGCCGGAGCGTTCGAAAATACCAACCGTGATGCAGAACGCTACGCTGTCGCTCGCTCCGATACCACTTGATTGACCAACCGCAACATACCGAGGGTTCCGCTGTCGCTCCACCCCCGGCTACATTCTTGAATCGCTACGCGATTCCATGCACCGTATTTTCGGATTGACTTTTTTTGTTGAAAATATTTGCATTTTGCAAAAATATATATTATATTTGCAAATAAAAAAAATAATCTATATCGCTATGACAACACAACC
>CANRZQ010000213.1 GCA_947644475.1 uncultured Muribaculaceae bacterium | reverse complement strand
TATATAGCGCCCGTTCCTCCCGCTCCCGTTGCAGATAAGAGGGTGTGTCAAGTATGTGCGGATTTGGCATCCGTTACTTTATAATTTGTATGTTTTTTGACAGGGGTGTGTATGATTTTTTGACATTGCGGAATATAGCCTGTTTTATATCTGATTAACTGTCAACAGTTTGCAAGTTTGGCACGCTGTTGGCATGTTATTTGGGCATGAAACAGCTTTTTTTATATATCTCTCTGTTGCCGGCTGTCGCCGCGGCCCAAGGCCAATGGTCCATGGATGAATGTATGGACTATGCCGCAAGCCACGGCGCAGCCGTGGAACAGGCTCGCTGGGACCTCGCCGCCGCAAACGCCGACCTCACCGAGGCCATCGGCGATTTCTTCCCATCGGTGCAGGCGCAGGCAGGGGCGCAATTCAACTGGGGCCGCAATATCGACCCGGAAACAAACACCTATAACAATGTCACGACCTTCAACAATGGCTACGGCATCTATGCCTCGATGATGCTCTTCGACGGCGGACAGACTTTCAACCGCTACCGCCGGGCTCGCGTCGACCGCCAACGCAGCCGCAACGCAGTCGACCTCAAACGCGACGACCTGGCCATCTCCGCCATGATGGCCTATGTCGACGCCGTGTATTACCTCAACTCGATGAAAATCGCCGACGACCGCCTTGCCGGAAGCCGCGACATGCTCCTGCTCACCGAGCGTCAGGAGGAACTTGGCATGAAAGGACGCCCCGACGTGGCCCAGGCCCGCGCCACGGTGGCCGACGACGAGTACAACCGCGTGCGTCAGGAAAATCTCTACACCCAGGCCATGCTCACGCTGCGCACAAGCATGAACCTGCCCTCCGACATGCCCCTGGAAGTGGACTCGGTGGCGCCGGCTGTAACGCCCGAGCCCGGGTGCGACGACGCCGAGGCCTTGTACTCGCTTGCCGCCGCGACCAACCCGCGCGCCCTCGACGCCGACATGGCCGTGCGCTCGAGCCGCTACGCCCTGCGCACGGCCAAGGGCCTCTACTCCCCCACCATAAGCCTCAGCGCCGGCATATCCACATCCTATTTCAAGACCATCACCGAAGGATACACCGCGCCATCGTTCGGCGACCAGTTCCGCAACAACCGCGGCGAATATGTATCCGCCACCATCACAATCCCCCTTTTCTCGGGCATGAGCCGCGTGGCATCGGTGCGCCGCGCCTCGGCATCGCTCCATAAGGCCGAGAGCGCGCGCGACGAGCAGTTGCGCCGCCTCCACGACGACATAGCCTCGGCCGTGGCCGACCGACGCGGCTACGCCATGGAAATACTCGCCCTCGAAGCCAAGACCGAGGCCGACCTCGAGGCCTACACGCTCAACCGCCGCAAGTTTGAGGAAGGACTGCTGTCGATGATCGACTTGCAGATCTCGGCCAACGCCTACTACGCCTCGCGCGTGTCGCTGCTGCAAAAGCAAATGCTCTATATCCTGAAAACCAAACTGATAGATTATTATAAAGGAGAACCATTATGGACGTCAAGATAGAAAAGAAAAAAGGAATACGCGGCATCAAGCCCCGCCAGTGGGCATATATCGCCGCCGGAGTGTGCGCCGTGGCCGTGGTGACATGGCTGGCCACATCCGACATGGCATCGACCTACAAAGTCGACCGCGCCACTCTGAATATTGCCGAGGCCACCGACGGGCAATTCGACGATTTTGTGCGCGTCGACGGCCGAGTGCTCCCCATCAGCACAGTGCAGGTTAGCCCCGAGGAGGGCGGCATAGTGCGCGAGAAGGTGGTGGAAGAAGGCGCGAAGGTGCGCAAGGGCGACGTGATTATCCGCCTGAGCAACAGCAACCTCGACCTGCAAATCCTCAACGCCGAGGCCGAACTCGCCGAAAAGCAGAACATCCTGCGCAACACCCAGATTTCTATGGAGCAGGACCGCCTCAACAACCGCACCGAGCAGGCCCAGCTCGCCCTCGAGGTAACGCGCAAGCATCGCGCCTATCAGCAGCAAAAACGCCTATTCGACGAAAAACTCATCGCCAAGGAGGAATATCTCCAAGCCAAGGAAGACTACGAACTGGCACTGCGCAGGCAGCAACTTATCGAGCAACGTCTTGACAAGGACAGCATCTTCCGCCTCTCGCAGGTCGACCAGATGGAAGACAACCTTGCCAACATGCAGCGCAACGTCACCCTTATCCGCGAGCGCAAGGACCACCTCAATATCGTAAGCCCCATCGACGGCGAACTCGGCCTGCTCGACGTGGAACTCGGACAGAACATCTCGGCCGGCCAGAAAATCGGCCAGATCAACGACCTGAGCGACTACAAGGTCGAGGCCCAGATCGACGAGCACTATATCGACCGCGTCCGCGCCGGCCTCGACGCCACCTTCGAGCGCGGCGGCCAGAATTACAACATGCGCGTGCGCAAGGTCTTCCCCGAAGTGCGCGAGGGCAAGTTCCGCGTCGAGTTCGTATTCACCGACACCCACCCCGACAATATACGCGCCGGCCAGACCTATTACCTCAACCTGCAACTGGGACAGTCGACCGAGGCTGTGCTTGTTCCACGTGGAACATTCTACTCATCGACCGGAGGCAAATGGATTTTCGTCCTCGACCCCGACGGCAAGAAAGCCTACCGCCGCTCAATACGCCTCGGACGCCAGAATCCGCGCCACTACGAGGTGCTCGAAGGCCTCGAGCCCGGCGAGCGCGTCATAATCAACGGATACGAATCCTACGGCGACGCAAAAATATTGACAATCAACTAACTACCCAACTCCCCCACTTCCCCACTTCCCCACTTCCCAACTCCAATGAAATCTTATTTCAAATTCTTATCACGAAACAAGGCCTACACTGTAATCGACGTGCTGGGCCTGGCGCTGAGCATGATGTTCATCATGATTATCGGAGCCTACACTTGGCATGAGACGCATATCGACACGCAGCATACCAAGGCCGACCGCATGTATCTCCTGGGCCTAAACACCATGGACAACGGCATGACCGGCAGCCACTGGCGCATGATCCAACGCCTCAAAGACCAGTTCCCCGAAATAGAGTCGGGCACCGCCCTGGTGACAAACCGGCGCTACCTCGTAACCACCGAGGGAGAGAACGTGGGCACAACGGTGCTCTACGCCGACTCCACATTCTACGACATCTTCGACTTCGACCTCATCCGGGGCGACCGCCACAAGGTGCTCACGCAGCCAAACTCGATTGTAGTGACCGAGGACTATGCCCAACGCATATGGGGCACCACCGACGCAATGGGCAAAACCATAATCTTCAACACCAACGAGAAGCCATTTGTGGTCACCGGCATCATGGCCCCGATGGAAAACACCGCCATCTACTGCCCCGACGGCTCGACATTAGACGCAATCATACCCTTCGAGATGATTAAATATTACAATGCCAGCCTACACTCCGAGCAGATGAACAACGCCTGCGGAGCCGAGGTGGTGCTACTCGGCCGCGAGGGCGTCGACCTGGCCGCCAACGAAGAGAAATACAACGATTTCGCCAAGGACTTTTTCTGGATTCTGAATATGCCCGGCTCCAACGAGACGCTGAAAGTGCTTCCGTTCAAGGAGCATTATTTCTCGGGATGCAACGGCATCGGCGTTCTCGCCCGCGGCAACGGCAAGATGGTGAAGGTGCTCTTCTCCGTAGGCATCGTCATCTTGCTCTTCGCGCTTATGAACTACATCAACCTCACCGTGGCCCTCTCGGGCTACCGCGCCAAGGAGATGGCCACACGCCGCCTGCTCGGCGCATCGCGCGGCACGATAATCCGCAAACTCATCGCCGAGAGCACGCTGCTGTGCGTGGCTTCGGCGGCTATCGGCGTGCTTCTTGCATGGCTTGCCTGGCCTTATGCCGAGCGGCTGCTCGACGCCTCGCTCCCTGTCAAGACTTGCGTAACGCCGGCGACGGTGTCGATTTTCGTCGCCATCGTGCTCGTAATGGGCGTGCTCGCCGGCATTATCCCGGCCATGCTCATATCCTCGGCCAAGCCCATCGACATCGTGCGCGGCTCGTTCCGCCGCCACACCAAGATGGTGTTCTCCAAGGTGTTCATAGTGGTGCAGAATGTGGTGACAATCGCCATGATAGCATCTGCCATAACGATGTACTTGCAGATTTCCCACATCGTGAACGCTCCTCTGGGTTATAACACCGAAAACATCGTCGAAATCGGCAACGGCGGCTACGGCGAGAAGCCGGGCGAGTTTGTGCGCCGTGTCGAGCAACTCCCCGGCGTGGAGATGATAAGCCAGAACGCCGGCACTCCACTCTCGGGCGGCAACAACAACACCATGTCGTACAACGACCGCACCATCTCGTTCCAGACCATAATCGGCGACAAGAATTTCCTCGATTTATACGGCCTCAAAATCGAGCGCGACAACCACGTCACCAACTACGTGCAGACCTACCTCAACCACCAGGCCCTGACCGAACTCGGCCTCGACGAAGACGCCGAAAGTTATCCTTATTACAAGGAGTCGGAGCCCATCGCCGGCATCATCGCCGACTTCCACATCCGCACCATCCTCGACTCCCAGCACCCCCTGCGCGTGCAGATCACCGACGCCGAGAATTTCACCCCCTGGGGATTCTCGATAAAAATCAAGGGCGACCCTGCCGAGACCTACGCGCAGATTATGGACATATACAAGGACGTGTTCGAATTCGAATATGAGACCAACTTCCCGCCCTTTATCCACGACCAGATAGAATATCGCTTCAAGGCCGAACGCAACCTCGTGAAAATCGTGGCCCTCTTCGCCGCCATCGCCATAATAATCTCGCTGCTTGGCCTCGTGGCAATGAGTACCTACTTTGTGGAGCAACGCCGCCGCGAGATAGCCGTGAAGAAAGTGTTCGGATGCGAGAGCGGCGAGATGCTGCGCCGCCTGGTGCTCTCGTTCATGACATATG
>CANRZQ010000212.1 GCA_947644475.1 uncultured Muribaculaceae bacterium | reverse complement strand
CGGCAGTGCCGGTAAGCACGTTGCCGGAAATGATGCGCACGTGGTGGTCGGCCTTGGCGAGCCGTCCGTCGACAATCGAGCTAATCTGCGCTCCTTCGACGGTTTTCACCAGCGCCGGCTCTTTCACCTCGGAGCCGGTCACGGCCACGATAGCAGTGCTGTCGACAACGCCTTTTGTGGCCACAATACCTATTTTATATAAGGTAATTACATCAAGCGTCCATACAATGTCGCCCTTGTTGATGGGGGCGATGTTGGCAATCTGGACTCCGACGTTGCCCGAGGGATGGGGGCCTTCCACTGTCACCATCTCGGCGCCTGCCACTGCTCCCATCGTCCAGTCTTTTCCGACAGAAAGATAAATCTTGCCGGGTGTAAGTTCAGACAGGAGTTTTACCGCGGCTTCGAGTTCGGCCTTGTGCCCGTCGACGGCAGCAGCCATCGATACGGCAAGCGGAGCCGTGTCAAGGGCGGTGATGAAGATGTCGCGTGGAGTCTCGCCGGTGCGGGGCACGATGCCATAAGGGCGTCGGCGCATGCGCGCGAGCATGCCGGTGGACGCAAGCAGGGCGAGAGCGGCCTCGCGGCTGTATACTCCCGAATTCTTGAATCCGAGCGCGGCGTCGGTGCCGTCAGGCTCCACTACCACGCGCTCAATCTTGCGGCGCTCTCCGCGCACCACGGCGGCGACGCGGCCGGCTACCGGCGACACGATTTTTACATTCTCGTCATTCTTGTCTCTCAACAGGGGCGAGCCGGCTTTCACGGAATCGCCCTCCTTGACTTCCGGCTTTGGCGTGAATCCCGGGAAATCGTCGGGTGTCACAGCCACCGACCGGGGCGCAGAAGCCGCCACGGGCTTTGCCCCGGGGCCGACTGCTCCGGCCAGCTTGATGTCAAGGCCTTTTCTTATCTTAATATTCATATACGAACAATAAACATGGATTTTTTAGTAGAAATGCAGAAATCTGTCGCCGAAAGGTCGTGCGGCGTCATAATTAAAGCGCAAAATTACGAATTTTTCTTCATTAATTAAATATATTTCACAAATTATTCATTGTTTTTGCGTAAATCACGCCTTGAAATCTTAAAAATATTTATTTTTTGCATCAAGTGTTAATTTTTTGGCTGTAAAATTTTGACAATACAAATAAAAGGGATACCTTTGCCTTACGTTTATACAAATGCCGGAGGCGTCGTTGCGCGCTTTCCGCATTAAAACGATGAAAAAGTGCCATGAAATAATTCCAATCAATATCGGCAAACATAAGTCGCGCTCGCATTTGTTTACGGCCGCAATTCTTAAATCTCAATCTCTCCCCGGTGTAGAATAGAAACATTATTAATCAATAAACCAAATACTTAACATTTTTTCTCTAATCAAGTTTTTAACATGGAAGCTCAAAAGCCCAATGCAAAGCCCGCTGCAAAGCCCGCAAGCAACAAAACCAATGTCCCCGGCATTAAAAACGCGTTTTGGGTGATTGTCGTATGCGCAATCATCTGCGTTCTCCTCTTCATCTTCTGGTTCGGTAACGACATGCACTTCGACGAAGACGGCCATCCCCAAAACCTCTGGGGCACTGTCTACAAAGGCGGTTTCATCGTGCCTATCCTCCAAACCCTCTTCCTCACCGTTATCGTAATCTCCTTCGAACGCTGGTTCGCCCTCTCCGCCGCCAAAGGCAAAGGCTCCATCGACAAATTCGTTGCCAACGTAAAAGCACGTCTTGCTGCCAACGATATCGAAGGCGCCCAGAAACTCTGCAAAGACCAGAAAGGTTCCGTAGCCGCTGTCGTTTCCGCCGCTCTCGTTACCTACAAGCAGATGGACGAAAACAAAGAACTCTCCAAAGAGCAGAAAATCACCAGCCTCCAGAAATCCGTTGAAGAAGCCACCGCTCTCGAAATGCCTGCCCTCCAGCAGAACCTCCCCATCGTGGCTACCCTCACCACCCTCGGTACTCTCGTCGGTCTTCTCGGTACTGTAATGGGTATGATCAAATCATTCCAGGCTCTTGCTCAATCCGGTGCTCCCGACTCCACCGAACTTTCGACCGGTATCTCCGAGGCCCTTATCAACACCGCCTTCGGTATCGCCACCGGTGCGTTCGCCGTTATCTCTTACAACTTCTACACCAACAAGATCGATAACCTCACCTACGCAATCGACGAAATCGGTTTCTCCATCGTACAAACATTCGCTGCTACTCACTAATCCCTGTTTTCCGAGTTAATTAACACATCCAACAAAGGTAAATATGGGAAAAGCAAAGATTAAAAAGAAAAGTACATTCATCGACATGACCGCGATGAGTGACGTGACTGTTCTTTTGCTTACTTTCTTCATGTTGACTTCAACCTTCCTCCAGAAGGAGCCCACCATCGTCTACACACCTTCATCCGTATCCGAAGAAAAGGTGCCCGTAAACAACCTGGTGACAATCCTCGTCTCGTCGGCCGACAAATCCGGCAAACTTGAGGACCCCGCCGCGGTGGAAGGAAAAATCTTCATCTCGTTTACCGGCGACGTTGACTCCACTTTCTCAAGCGGAACAATCCGTGGCCTGATGCTCGACAAAGCCGTCGGCATCTACAACGAACAGCACAAGACAGCACCTATTGAAATGACAGCTGCCCGTCGCAAAGCATTCATGGAAACCAATATGATTGGTGCCCCGTTTGCCGCGCTTCCCGCACTCCTTGACATGTCAATCTCCGAACGTGACAAAGTGCAGGGCGACCTCACACGAGCAGATGTCGGTATACCCATCAACGGTAATAAGGACAAAGAAGGACGTCTCAACGACTTCCAGGTTTGGCTCAAGGCTATCTACCTCGTGTCAAAAGACATTCACGACCAGAAAGCCGACGGCCTCACAGCCGACGAGGCAAAGGCTCTTGAAGACCTCTACAACGCCGTTACAAAAGACGGTCGCGGTATAGCAATCAAAGCCGACAAAGACACCCCCTTCACAACGGTAGAAATGATATTCGACAACCTTCAGACAATGTCGCTTAACAAATTCTCCCTTATGACCGCTCTCACTTCGGAAGAAGAAGTCTCATCAACCGCTAAATAATGTAAAGACCATGGCAGAAGTAGCTCAAAACGACGGCGGCGAAAAGAAAAAAGGCGCCCAGAAAAAAATGACCATCCGCGTGGACTTTACACCTATGGTTGACATGAACATGCTCCTTATCACGTTCTTCATGCTCTGTACCACCATGATCAAGTCGCAGACTCTTCAAATCGTACTGCCCTCCAACGAAAAAGTAAACAAGGAGCAGCAGAACCAGGCAAAAGAGTCGGAGGCTATCACACTCATCCTTGATACAGAGTACAACGACAACAACAAGCCCAAAGTCGACGGTGAAACCGGCAAGACCATCCACAACATCTACTGGTACCAAGGTATTGCCGACACAACCTTCACCAAGCCCGACTTCATCCAAAAGGAACAGTTTGTTGGCGACGCTCGTGAAAACGGCGTGAAAGTGCAGCAAGGCATCCGTAAAATCCTCCGCAAGCAGAACGAGGCCGTTATGGCTAATTACGAAGAATACAAGACAAAGTGGAAAAACCGCGAGATCACCAAGGAACAGTTCGACTCCCTTGCAAAGAAAAACGCAGCTGACTCCACTCTCTCGCGTCCTGTCGTGATTATCAAACCCGGTCCCAACACCACATACGAAGGACTCATCAACGCGCTCGACGAGATGAACATCAACCAGATCTCTCGTTACAGCATCCAGTTGCCTACCCACACCGACACCCTTCTCATCCAAGCGCTTGAGAAGAAGTCCGGCGAGACTATCATTCGTCCCACTATCCGCAAATCGTCTAACCCCTCTTAATCCGTAATCAATTATGGCAAAAGATGTAGATCTTACCTCAAAAGAGTGGCTCGATATAGTCTTTGACGGCAAAAACAAGGAATTCGGCGCGTACACCCTGCGTAACGAAACCACAAAACGCCACAACAAGGCCGTGATTATCGTTCTCGTCGGACTCGCAGTGCTCCTCACCGTGCTCATCCTCGTGATGACCGGCGTATTCAAGGTAGCCGAAGACGAAGGCGCAGACATGAACACCGTTCAGGAAGACATCGCACTCTATAACCCCGACGAAGAAGTTGTCGATGAGGAAATAGAAGAACAGATTCAGATTCCTGAAGAGAAAATCGAACTTCCCAAAGAAGAAGTAGCCAACCAGATCCAGAATACCATCATCGACGTTGTGAAAGACGAAGAAGTTGTTCACGAAGTCAAGAACCAGGAAGAACTCCGCGAAGACAACCGTCAGATGGGTGTTCAGGATATCAACGACGGCGTCGACGACCTTACCAAAAAGGTCGTGAAGGAAGAAGTAATCGTTGTTGAAGAAAAGCCCAAGGAAGACAATATCGTCTACACCACGGCCAACGTTCAGCAGCAGCCTGAATTCCCCGGCGGCGAGGCAGCCATGTACAAATGGCTCGGCGACCACATCCAGTATCCGGCAGCAGCTGCCGAAGAAGATGTATCCGGTCGTGTAATCGTTGAATTCATCGTGTCGAAGACCGGTGCCATCGAAAACGTAAAAGTAGTTCGTGGCCGTCACCCCGCTCTCGACAAAGAAGCCATCCGCGTGGTGAAAGCCATGCCCAAATGGAACCCCGGTCGTAACAACGGTCAGGCTGTGAAGGTAACATATCACCTCCCCGTCACCTTCCGTCTCCAAAAGTAATCGCTTTTGAATTCCATACCCTTCCAAGCAAGGCGGTCAACCTCCCCCGAGGCTGACCGCCTTTTTTGCAGCATCAATTTTGCGAATTACGCCACAAACCGTATTTCCGGTGCATTATTGATTAAAACAGGAGGACCGCAAGAGGGTGTGTCAAAATACCAAAGGTAGGGACGTACGGCCCGTGCGTCCGAAAATCTATATTGATATTTATTTAAAAATCAATTGTTTATC